>CALPSU020000164.1 GCA_943326315.2 Chryseobacterium gleum | reverse complement strand
GTAACGGTTAAAATAAAATTAAAAAGAAGAACAAAAAACCACTTAAACTCAATGTATTTTGGAGCTTTAGCCGTTGGAGCTGATATTGCTGGCGGTATTCATGTTTTCTATTTCTCCGAAGTGTTAAATAAAAAAATATCGTTTTCCTTCAAAGGAATGAATGCTCAATTTTTAAAACGAGCTGAATCAGATGTTTATTTTTCTAGCAATGAAGGTCAAATTATTAAAGAGGCAATTGAAGAAAGTATAAAAACAGGAGAAAGAATCAATAAATCGATTATGGTCACGGCTAAAAACGAAAGTCATGAAATCGTAGCAACTTTTGAAATGATTAGCTCGTTGAAAGTGTTGAATTAATTTTTTTACGATTTCGTGGATTTTTAAAATCCAAACAAACTTCATAAACATCGAACCCCTACCCTATCATAAATTTCATTGTTATTGATTGATTTCCGACTTTCAAAACGATAAAATATACTCCTGAATCTAAAGAATCAACTTCTATTTCGTTTGAAAATTGACCTTTAAGCACCTCTCTTCCAAATATATCTAAAATCCTAAATGTTTCAAATTCAATTTTTCCATTTAAATGTAACTTATCTTTTACAGGATTAGGATAGACAGATATATCTAAATCTCTTATCTCCCTTTCAAGTCCTAGAGTTAATTTCTCACAAGGTAAAATCAATTTACTCGCATATTGTTGATTGTGATACAATTGGATTAAAGCTGTATTTGTATCTCCTGCTGCATACATTGTTCCGCCATTTTGTAAGTTTACGTCCCATCTCGTCGAATTATTTCCACTGACATAAATTTTTAATTGATGTCCTGCTTTCCACGTATAATTAACGAAAGGAAGTTCAATAACTACTTCATAGATATTACCGACCGACATAAATGACTCATCTGTTATTTTATATCCATTTCTAAATCTTAATCTTTTTATTCCGTCGTTAATCAGCATACTTCGACCATCTGGATAAACATCTATAAGGCGAACAGATAAATCAGCATCAGGTTGATTACAAGAAACATATGCATCTAACTTTACTTTACCTGAAACCGATATATCATTCGTCAATTCATTAGTCGAAAAAGTAACTAAATCTGTTCGATTATCTAAAGAAGTCTGATTATAAGGACCTTGCTGAAGACCAGAACTTAAAGTCGCACCTCCAATTGTTGGGGATGGTTGTCTAGGATCTGAGAGAAAAACAGAACTCCCCGTTCCTATTCCATCTAACAATTCATTATTTTGTGAAAGCTTTAATTCTTGAGTTACCAAAGTCTCTATAGAATTTAGATTCGAATGATTCCATTTATTATTACCCAATTCATAATACGTAATTGCATGAGTTGATTCCCAATTATTTGGTGTATTCAAAAGATAAAAACTAAAAAAATCTCTTGCCATTGAATCTGATTTATAAGCTGCATCCGGATATGTTAATTCTCCTTGAACTGAAGATCCTACATTTGCAATTCCTGTTCCCCCATGAACCCAGGGCCCAATTAATAACCACTGTTTTGAACGAACAGAAACATCCGATAACACTCTAGAAGCAGCAAACCAATCCAACATATCGGACACATTATGATCATACCATCCTCCAATTTGTAAAGTTGGAATATGAACTTCTTGTGGATACCAAGTTGTGTTTTCAGTATATTGCCATACATTGCTATAATAAGGATTTGCTAAAACAGTAGTTGATAATCCATAACCTAATGCATCAAATTGTGCTAAACGAGATTTTTCTAAAACTCCTCCATAAAAATAAGTATCATAAGCCGTTTGAGGTTGAGCCACCATTGGAACAGCACAAATGTGATCCGGATGATTTTCTTTCATCGTATTGTATTGAACACCACCAAGAGCTGAAGGTCCCCAAGTACCCACTTTTCCATTCGACCATGTTTGAGCAACAATCCAATCTATCACATCATAACCATCCAGTCCTCTATTCGGTTGAGCAACTAAAGCCGAACTTGAACCATAAAACCCTCTCCAATCTACCACCACCCAAGTATACGGACTTGAATTCAAATTTTGAAGATACCCCAACGGAAGTCCATTTCTGAAATTGGTTTTATTATAAGGTGTTTGAATCAAAATAGTAGAAAAAGTAGAAGCTCCAGTTGGAACATAAACATCAGCGGATAAATTTTTCCCATCCCTCATTGGGATATTTACAATATAGGTAGGTGTCATTTGAGAAAACACCCTAAAACCTATAAAGATAATGAACAATAAAAAAAGTTGTTTAGTCATAACCTAATACCTAATAATTACTTCCTAGGCCTAATAATCAACCTCAATGATAAATTGTAAGTTAAATAATTCCAAACCCAATTTAAAAATACTAAAAACTTATTTCTAATCCCTAAAATAGATTTTAAATGTACCACCATCCAAACGACCCAAGCAAAGAATCCTTGAAATTTATAATTTGGTAATTCAACCACTGCTTTATTTCTACCAACTGTTGCCATCGAACCTAAATCTTTGTATTTAAAAGGTTTTAATATTTCCCCTTTTGCAATTCGTGTTAAGTTTTTTGCTAAGTTATTCCCTTGTTGAATAGCGGGTTGTGCCATTTGAGGGTGGCCTCTCGGATATTTTTCAGAAATCATACAAGCAACATCACCAAGTGCAAAAATGGAATCAGTCCCTATTACTTTATTAAACTCATCAACAGAATATCGACCTCCTGGCAAATAACAATTCTCATTAAATCCTTTGATCAAATTCCCAATAATTCCAGCTGACCAAATAAGTGTTTTAGTTGGTATTTTATCTCCTTCTTTTAATGTTACGTATTCACCATCATAATCCACAACTTGCGTATTGTTATAAACTTCAACACCTAATTTTATCAAATATTCTTTCGCTTTAATACAAGAAACATCTGACATTGCATTCAACACCCTTGGCGATCCTTCCAATAAAACAATTTTCATTTGAGAAAAATCCATTTCTGGATAATCTTTAGGGAGAATAAAACTTTTCATTTCTGCTAAAGTTCCAGCAACTTCAACACCTGTCGGACCACCACCAACAATAACAATATTCATGCATTGCAATTTCTCTTCTTCATCTTGAGAATTTAATGCATCCTCTAAACGTTGGAAAATAGTATTTCTCAGTGCCAATGCTTCTGAAATACTTTTCATCGGCATTGCAAATTGTTGAATTCGTAGATTTCCAAAAAAATTAGTATCAGCACCCGTTGCTATAATCAAATAATCGTATGAAATTGTTCCTATTGAAGTTTCTACTAATTTATTTTCAACTTGAATACTTTTAACTGAAGTAAGTCGGAAATGAAAATTCTTTTCGTTATGAAAAATCTTTCTAAATGGAAATGCAATTGAACTAGGTTCTAAACCTGCTGTAGCAACTTGATAAAATAATGGTTGAAACTGATGATAATTATTTCTATCAATTAAAATAACTTGATAAATCTCTTTTGAAATCTCTTGAGCCATTTTAAGTCCCCCAAAACCTCCGCCTATAATAACAACTCTTTTTTTTTCTGAATTAGGGATGTTTGCATTCATACTTAGATTTTATTAAATCGTTACAAAAAAAACGGTTGATTTAAAAAACCAACCGCTAAATATTAAATAATTAAATTGTTGATGACGACCGAACTTTTGTCGTAGTAAATATCCCTTCTATAACTGCATCATCCACAAACTCTGGAACTGTGACTTTTAATCTAGGTTCAACTTCCATAGCACGTTTTATGGCGAAAATTGCACCTTCATTTCTAGCCCAACTTCTTCTTGATATACCATTATTTACATCCCAATGTAGCATCATTTTCAATCTTCGATCCGCTTCTCTTGTCCCATCTAATAACATTCCAAATCCACCGTTGATAACTTCTCCCCAGCCTACTCCACCTCCATTGTGAATTGAAACCCATGTTGCGCCTCGGAAACTATCTCCGATTACATTTTGAATAGCCATATCAGCTGTAAAGCGAGAACCATCGTAGATATTTGAAGTTTCACGGTAAGGAGAATCAGTTCCTGATACATCATGATGATCTCTTCCTAAAACAACAACTCCAATTTCACCTTTGTCAATAGCATTATTAAAAGCCTCTGCAATTTTCATTCTTCCTTCAGCATCAGCATAAAGAATACGAGCTTGAGAGCCTACAACTAATTTATTTTCTTGTGCCCCTTTTATCCAACGAATGTTATCTACCATCTGCTGTTGAATCTCAACTGGACTATTTTTCATCATTTCTTCTAAAACTTCACAAGCAATTTCGTCTGTTCGTTTTAAATCTTCTGGCTTCCCAGAAGCACATACCCATCGGAAAGGTCCAAAACCAAAATCAAAACACATTGGCCCTAATATATCTTGAACATAAGATGGGTATTTAAAATCTATTCCATTTTCAGCCATCACATCAGCTCCTGCGCGCGAAGCTTCTAATAAAAAAGCATTTCCATAATCAAAGAAATACGTTCCTTTTGCTGTATGTTTATTGACTGAAGCAGCATGTCTTATCAATGTATCTTTTACTTTTTGTACAAATAAAGAAGGTTCTTCCGCCATCATTCTATTTGATTCTTCAAGACTTTGACCAACAGGATAATATCCACCTGCCCAAGGATTATGCAAAGAAGTTTGATCCGATCCTAACTCAACAAAAATATTCTCTTTATCAAATTTCTCCCAAACATCAACAATATTTCCAACATAAGCAATCGAAACAATCTCTTTACCTGATTTTGCTTTAAGAACTCTCTCACAAAGCGAGTCTAAGTTATCATAAACTTCATCAACCCATCCTTGCGAATGACGAGTATGAACAGCTTTTGGATTTACTTCGGCAGTTACAGAAACACAACCTGCAATATTACCCGCTTTAGGTTGCGCACCTGACATTCCTCCCAAACCAGCTGTTATAAATAATTTACCTTCTAAACCTTCTCCATTTTTAGAAATTTTTCTACCAGCATTTAAAACAGTAATAGTAGTGCCATGTACAATTCCCTGAGGACCGATGTACATGTATGAACCTGCTGTCATTTGTCCATATTGTGTAACACCTAAAGCATTAAATTTTTCCCAATCATCTGGCTTAGAATAATTAGGTATCATCATTCCATTTGTAACAACAACTCTAGGAGCTTCTTTATGAGATGGAAACAAACCCATCGGGTGACCAGAATACATTACAAGCGTTTGATCATCAGACATTTCTGCCAAATATTTCATAGTAAGTCGATATTGAATCCAGTTTTGAAAAACGGCTCCATTACCACCATACGTAATTAATTCATGTGGATGTTGAGCAACTGCATAATCCAAATTATTTTGAATCATTAACATAATTGCCTTTGCCTGTTCACATTGACCTGGATAATCTTGTATAGGTCGAGCATACATTGAATAGCTTGGACGGTATCTCAACATATAAATACGCCCATATGTTTCTAATTCAAAAATGAAATCAGAAGCCAACTCTTCATGTTGATCTTTAGGAAAGTATCTTAAAGCATTTCTTAAAGCTAATTTTTTCTCCTCAGTAGTTAGTATTTCTTTTCTTTTCGGCGCATGATTAATATTAATATCATACACTTGTTCAACTGGAATAATTAATGGAATACCTTCTAAAATCTCTTTGTGAAAAACCTCTTGACTCATCCTATATATTTTTTTAGTAAAGTTAATATGAATTAAATAATATCTGAAATATTGAACATAAAAAAAGGAGGTTCAACACCTCCTTTTAAAAAATATAGTAAATAATTATAAATATTTAAAATCATTTCCTGGGTAAATAGCATTCTCACCCAATTCTTCTTCAATTCTTAATAATTGATTGTATTTAGCCATTCTATCACTTCTAGAAGCTGAACCTGTCTTAATTTGCCCCGTATTTAAAGCTACAGCTAAATCAGCAATAGTGCTATCTTCAGTCTCACCACTTCTATGACTCATAACTGAAGTATAACTATTTTTAGTTGCCATTTGAACAGCCTCAATAGTTTCAGTTAAAGAACCAATTTGATTAACCTTTACCAAAATAGAATTAGCAATATTTTCATGGATACCT
>CALPSU020000163.1 GCA_943326315.2 Chryseobacterium gleum | reverse complement strand
GATTTAGTTATCATAAGTATTGAAAGCTGGAAAAAATTAACTGAAGAATAAAACAATTGGTTAAACAACACTATCTCTCTGATGATTATGAAACCATAAGAAGGATTTAAATAACAGAAATTCAAATTATTAAAACTATTTTTCATATCTTCATAATAAAACAATGCAATTGATATGAACTTTCGAATTCAAGAACCCAATCATGAATTAACAGATGGTTATTTGATTTTACTCATTAAAATATCCGTTGTTGTGAGCTGTTCTTGGATGTTGGGGATTTTGGTTATTTATACATATCCTTGCATAACTTGGACAGGAGATAAATATCCTCCAACATTAATCTTACTAGATAAATACCATGTTTTTAGTTGGATATTTTCATTTACAGCAATCTATTACTACTCATTAAGAGTAATAAAAAAAAATAAGAATAGACGTATTACTAATTTTAATTTTGATACAGATACGCATCAATTAACACTTGAAGAGTTAAATATTTATACTGGGAAAACTAATACGGAAGTTTTCAATTACAATAAAATCAACATTCTTTTTGAAGAAAAATTTGATAAACTATATGGAAATCAGAGAATATTCCATTTTTCAAATGATTCAAACGAAATAACCAAACTAAACATAGACCGTTGTGCTTGGAAAAAGCATCCTGAAATTGACGTTCTAATTCAAAAGTTGAAAGAATTTAAATAATTCAAATAGATTTCTAACATTTTTATAAAAATTCAAACTTTATCCATAAATTTGATGTAAAATTAAATTTATATGCCAAAAATTTCTCAGAAAGCGATTGATATGCCTGCTTCACCGATTCGTAAATTGGTTCCTTATGCAGAAACAGCTAAAAAACAAGGTAAAATTGTTTACCATTTAAATATTGGTCAACCAGACATAGAAACTCCAGAAGTAGCTTTAAATGCTATTAAAAACATGGACAGAAAAGTGATTGAATATAGTCATTCAGCTGGTTTCGAATCATACAGAACAAATTTAGCTGCCTATTACCAAAGAACTGGGATAAATGTAAATGCAGAAGATATCTTAATCACAACGGGTGGTTCTGAAGCATTAATTTTTGGTTTCATGACAACATGTAACATTGGTGATGAAGTTATTATTCCTGAGCCATTTTACGCTAACTATAATGGTTTCGCAGTAACTGCAGGAATAAATGTAGTACCTGTTACAGCAACAATTGAATCTGGATTTGCTTTACCTCCAGTAGAAGAAATTGAGAAAAAAATCACTTCTAAAACTAGAGCAATCGTTATTTGTAACCCAGGAAACCCTACAGGTTATCTATATTCAAAAAGTGAATTGGAACAATTACGTGATTTAGTTAAAAAACACGATTTATTCTTATTTGCTGACGAAGTTTACCGTGAATTCTGTTACGATGGTGCAATTCCTTTTTCAGTAATGAATTTAGAAGGAATCGACGAAAATGTAATTATGATTGATTCTGTTTCTAAACGTTATTCAATGTGTGGAGCTAGAATTGGTGCCTTAATTACAAAAAATAAAGAAGTAATGGCTGCAGCTTTAAAATTCGGTCAAGCTCGTTTATCACCTCCAACAATTGACCAAATAGCTTCTGAAGCTGCATTAAATACTCCTCAATCATATTTCGACAATGTAGTTGCTGAATACGTTGAAAGAAGAAACATTATGGTTCAAGGTTTAAACAGTATTCCTGGTGTTTTCTGCCCAAATCCAAGTGGAGCATTTTATTGCGTTGCTAAATTTCCAGTTGATGACGCTGAAAAATTCTGCCAATGGTTATTAGAAGATTTCGAATTTGAAGGTCAAACTGTTATGATGGCTCCAGCAAATGGGTTCTATTCTACTAAAGGTGCTGGAAAACAAGAGGCTCGTATAGCTTATGTACTGAATCAAGATTCATTGAAAAAAGCAGTAATTTGTTTAGGTGAAGCGTTAAAGGTATATCCTGGACGAGTTGTTGATCAAGAAACATTAACTGCAAGCAATTAAGCAATAATAATATTTTATTGTTACGCCATTCGATTTTCGGATGGCGTTTTTTTGTGTGTCATTTTTTAGGGACAGGGCATGCCCTGCCCCTAAAAAAACAACATATAAAAACTATCTAAACTACCTATTTTATAGGACTTTACATTTGTATAAAAAAACACTTTCTGAAACAAATGTTACTTAAGAAACAAATTAAAAAGACTAATTTCACACTGTAAAGGATAAAATAATGGAAATTTTAGGATTTATAATCGCAATAATAATCGGAATTATTCTCGGTGTTTTAGGTGGTGGTGGGTCAATCTTAAGTGTTCCTGTTTTAGTATATATCTATCATATTGAACCAACTACGGCAACGGCATATTCACTTTTCATTGTCGGATTGAGCAGTTTAATTGGAGTGATCCCAAAATATAATAAAGGATTAGTACATATTAAAACTGCTATTATTTTTGGTACGCCTGCATTAATTTCAGTTTTTATAACACGTAAATTTTTAATACCATCAATTCCTGAAGAAATAATAACAATTTCAAATTTTGTAATTACAAAAGCAATTTTAACTATGCTTTTTTTTGCAATACTTATGATAGCAGCTTCTTTTTCAATGATTCGAAAATCGATCGATTGCACTCTACAAATAAATGATATAATAATTACAAATTATTCTTCTATAATTATTCAAGGTTTATTATTAGGTTTATTAACAGGATTTGTAGGTGCAGGTGGTGGTTTTTTAATTATTCCGGCATTGGTTTTTAGATGTAAATTACCCATGAAGATGGCAGTAGGAACTTCTTTATTAATTATTGCAGCAAATTCAATTATAGGATTTATAGGTGATTTATCCATTGCTACTGAAATAATAAATTGGAAACTTTTAATTATCTTTACATTACTAGCTATAATAGGAATTTTTATTGGAAATTATCTTACAAAATTCATCGATGGAAATAAATTAAAAAAGGGTTTTGGTTGGTTCATTTTAATTATAGGATCATTCATAATAATTCACGAATTAACTTCTATATAATTTACAAATATGAAAATTGAACAAATATATACTGGTTGCTTAGCTCAAGGAGCTTATTTTATTCAATCTGAAGGAGAAGCAGTTGTTATTGACCCATTAAGAGAAATTAAACCATATATTCAAAAGGCAAAGTCTGAAGGGGTAAAAATAAAATATGTTCTTGAAACGCATTTTCATGCTGATTTTGTAAGTGGTCATGTTGATTTAGCAAAAGAAACGGGAGCAACAATTGTATTTGGTCCAAATGCTAAAACAAACTTTGATGCCCATATCGCTTTAGATGGTGAGGTTTTAAAAGTTGGTAAAATTAATATTAAGGTTTTACATACGCCTGGTCATACAATGGAATCAACATCTTATTTATTGTTTGATGAAAATGGAATTGAACATGCCCTTTTTAGTGGTGATACTTTATTCATCGGAGATGTTGGACGACCAGATCTAGCAGCTAAATCTCATTTAACCGTAGAAGATTTAGCAGGACATTTATACGATTCTTTAAGAAATAAAATAATGAATCTACCAAGCAGTATGTTGGTATATCCTGCTCATGGTGCTGGCTCAGCGTGTGGTAAAAACATGAGTAAAGAAACATTTGATACTTTAGGTCATCAGAAAGAAGTGAATTATGCTTTGCGTTCTGACATGACTAAAAATGAATTTATTTCAGAAGTTACAAATGGTTTATTACCTCCTCCATCCTATTTCCCTCTTAATGTTCAAATGAACAAAGAAGGTTATGAAAATATTGAGGATGTTATAAAAAAAGGAACTAGAGCATTATCCGTTGAAGATTTTGAAAATGTTGCAAATGAAACAAAAGCATTAATTTTAGATGTAAGAAATCAAGCTGATTTTGCAAAAGGATTTATCCCAAACTCAATTAACATAGGAATTGACGGAAGTTTTGCACCTTGGGTTGGAGCTTTAATTCCAGATATAAAACAAGAAATACTTCTAATTACTGAAATTGGTCGTGAAGAAGAAACAGTTATTCGTTTAGCTCGAGTAGGTTATGATTTCGCAATTGGATATCTAGAGGGTGGGTTTGAAGAATGGAAAAAAGAAGGAAAAGAAGTTGATACAATACATTCTATTCCAGCAACTGAATTTATTGAGATTTACAAAAAAGACAATAATGTCACTATTTTAGATGTTCGTAAAACAGGGGAATACCAATCCGAACATATAGTTAACGCAATTAATCTTCCTTTAGATAATATCAATGATGGAATTTCAAGTTTAGATAAAAATAAAACATACTATTGCCATTGTGCCGGAGGTTATCGATCAATGATATACATATCCATATTAAAATCTAGAGGATTTGAAAATTTAATCAATATTGAGAGTGGTTATAAAGCTATAGTATCAGACATTAATATCAAAAAAACTGAATATGTTTGTCCAAGTTCTTTATAATATAATTTCTAAATTTTAAACATATTCAAAAAGTAAATGTAAATTTAGATCGTAATATCTAGATTTTATTCACATTAAAAATAAATAGTATGGCAAAAAGTCAAGACAGTAAAAAAAATGTAAAAAAAGAACCAGTTAAATCGGTTAAAGAAAAAAAAGCTGAAAAAAAATTAAAGAAAGCTAAATACGAATAATACTAATTTTCAATTAGAAATTTAACTCGTTATTAACAAAATAATAAACTCTCATTATACCAATAGTGAGAGTTTATAGTAAATTTGATGTTCAAGTTCTAGAAAGAACAAATATTAAATTTATGAATAATACAACATGCACAAATAATTTAGCTTCTACACTAAAAAACAATGTTTTGAAAAAAATCACAATTTTAGAAACAAAAAAATAGCGATTCCATTACTGAAACCGCTATTTAAATTTATTATAGTGCTATTTATTTATTGATATTCTTGTATTAATTGTTTTATTATCTGAACTAATACATAAGGTATAACAACCATTCGCGTAATTCACTAAATCTAATTCAGTTTCAATTCCAAAAACATTTTGAGAAGCAATCAATCTTCCAGTGTTATCATACAATTTGATTTCTTTTATATCTTCATTATCTGAAACAATCTTTACAAAGTTTTTCGCTGGATTTGGATAAACAATAAATGTAGAGGTTGCTAATTCTTCAATTCCTGCACAAGTTTGGACATTTATTGTAGACTGAACAGTATTAGTACATGAGTTAGCATCTGTATAACTATAAGAAACTATTGAATTCCCTGTAGAAATTGGAGTAAAAATATTTCCCATAATTCCTAAACCTGAATACTGTCCTCCTAGAGGTAAACCTTGGCTAAGACTATATGAATTCCAAGTAGAACAAATCAATGGAATTGTACTTAAAGAAACACTTGGTAAAGAATTAACTGTAAAAACAATATCTTTATTTGTTGTACAACCTAATGCAGTAACAGAATATCTAATAATACTAGCACCAGAAGTTAGGCTTGTTACTAAACCATCGTTAGAAACATTCGCAATAAGTGGAGATAAACTTGTCCAAGTACCTCCCATTGTAGCATTTGACAAGACTGAAGTTTCACCTAAACACACACTTGTATTTCCAGAAGTTGCAGTTACGTCAGGAGATATACTAATTGATATTGGAAACGTCTGAATAGCAACACATCCATTATTTGTAACTGTATAACTAATAACACTTGAACCATTGGAAACTCCTGTTAAAACTCCACTATTAGTAACAACTGATCGTGTAGGGTCAGAACTTGACCATACTCCTCCAGCAGTTAAACTATTTAAATTAGTTGAAGAGCCTTCGCAAATTGTATTTACACCTGTGATAGGTTCAACAATAGGCATCGATCCTATTATTAAATTAACTATTTGAGTTGCCGTACAACCCAATTGCGAAGTTACAGAATAAGAGATATCGCTAGTTCCTGGTAATAACGTAGTAACTATTCCTGATGAAGAAATTGTAGCATTAGTGATAATAGAACTAGTCCAAGATCCTCCCAATGTTGTATTTGAGAAAGTTGTTGAAGTACCTAAACATACAGTATTAACTCCAGTAATAGGAGCTACTATAGGTGTATTATTTACT
>CALPSU020000162.1 GCA_943326315.2 Chryseobacterium gleum | reverse complement strand
GCTTTAAAAAATATTTCTTGAAAATGAGCCGTTAATCTTATAATTCTTAAATAATACCCGAAATAAAAAACAACACCTGGTATATAGATTAAAAAATAGGAAATCGGAGCATTTTTCCGAACTCTAAACAATGAAAAAACTAAAAATTTAAAGTAATTAGTAAATGTATACATTAAAATATTTGTCAAGAAAATAAATTCTATTACAGAATTATTATTAAACCACATATCGGCAACATAAAATACCCACTTTATATTTAACACGAATCCGTACATGATATTTTCAAAAAAAGAAAAAAAATTGGGGAAGTTAAAGGATTGATTTGGATAAAAAACATCTTTATGTTTACGCATTCTAAATCGTACTAAAGATTTATCCCATCTCATTCTTTGTTTCATAAGTTTTTTAAAGGTATTAGGAGCATTTGTAAGACAAATTGCTTCTGGAGCAAATTCAATCTTATACCCTAACTTCCTTATTTTCACAGTTATATCACCATCCAATCCTGGGCCAATATCCCATCCTTTTAACTTATTTAACGCATCTGCTTTAAAAGCACCAAAAGCACCAGAAATAACGCGATACACTCCTAATCTACTACTTATGACACGTCCAATAGAAATAGTATCATAATATTCAATTGCCTGAAAAGTAGTAACTAAATTTTCATTATAATTTCTTACAGCTACATTCCCCCCTACCGCACCAACGTTTTCTTTTAAATAAAAAGGTAGTAGTATATTTTCTATTGCATCATTATCAAAACTACAATCAGCATCTAAATGAACTATGTATTTACCTTTAGAGTATCGAAGTGCTAAATTTGCAGCTGAAGCTTTACCACCCCTTATTTCGTTTCTAATAAATAAATTAATGAACCCTAAACGTTCAAGTTGTCGACCAATAATTGGCGTGTCATCATCTGAACCATCATCAACGACAATAATTTCAAAATTAGTATAAGTTTGCTGCTTTAATGAAGTTACTAACTTATAAAGGTTTTCTCCTTCATTTTTACCTGGAACTATTACAGAAACGAATGGATTTTCTAGAAAAAACAATCTTTTAGCTTCTAAATAATTTTTTTTCTTGATTTTCTTTTCTAAAGAATTATAAATTAAAACTATAAATTCGAGAATGATATATCTCATCATTTCAAAAAAAACAAAAAACCAAAATAATCGGACAAATCGATTAATCGTCATTGATCCAATAAAAGCGAAAAAATTATCTACAAATTCAAACATTACTCGTATTTGTTAACCAATTTATTCAATTGATTTTTATAATTCTCAGTTGTATTTAAAATTAATAATTCAGATTTATGAAGTACTGAAAAATTTGAAACGTTATCATTAATCAAATTTACCAATAACGAGGTCAAATCATTCAAGATTATCCTTGCAGCTTCTTCATTTTCTTCATTTATTGAAAAAACAAAAATTGATAAACTTCTAAAAGAAATTAAATCAAATGGTTTAATAAAATTCCTAACGGTTAAAACTATATTTTTAACTAAATCTCTTTGATTAGATTTACCTATTTTAGAAATTAACTCATTTGTATTTTCAAAATTAACAAGTGCTACAAAACTAGAATGTTTAGAATATTTCATCCTCTCAATCTCAAATTTTGTCATTTGACTAAACACTTCGTATTTAACTGTACCTATAATTTCTTGAATCTCTTTTTGCATAGCAATATATCCATACAAAATTGCATTTTCACCTTTACTTGTTATAGAATACTGTTTTAACTCTTTCTCAATTAAAACCTCCAACTCATTATCAAATTCACAATTAAGGCATTTTGCTTTAACATCATAATCTTGAAATTTATTACTACAAGAGTTGCAGGTATGTAAAGACGAAGGCTTATCGTAATCTACACCAATATGTCTCAATGTTTTATTGCACTTTGGACAATTTAAAGAATCATCTATTTCATTTGTAAAATCTGAAATTGGACCAACATATCCACAACGAAAATGATGAATTATATCTTGAGTAATGGAGTTAGACGAATTACATTTAGGACAAACTGAACGATAATTTAATGAACCACTATAACAAAAATTACAATAATGAGTTTTATCATAGAACCCCCCTGAAATCAACCCTTCGTTTTCTGCAATATCAAGAATATCGAAAATTTTCTTTTCTTCAGTATAATCAAAACTAGATGATAAACCTGGGTAGCAATAATTAATTGCCGACATCATGTATGGAATTGGTTTTATAGTTTTTATGTTTCGAGTATAATTAAAACTCAAAAGTTTCATAATCAAATCACTCTCATACGACACAGATTCATTTGGATAAACTTTATTATTTAAATTCAAAATATTTTCAATTTGAGGTATAATTGAATCAAGTTGACTTAAATTATAAACCGCACCATCGATGATTGAATTAATATATGAATTTAAATCAAAAGAAGGATTTAAAAAATAAATTGGTTTTAAATACATTTTTGATTTATTAAACCCCCTAAGCTTTCGTATAGTAAATGCTGAAAATTCTGAATGCAAAGCATTAATTAATATAACATCGAAATCTAATAAATCATCAATTGATTTACCTGAATTTGGATATACTATATAAAATGAATGTCCTTTATAGTGAAATTCACCTTCTTTATCCAGAAAATTTTCGGTTTGCTGATTCATTAGTACTTTTCTTTGTGAATTGTTACACTTAACTTATTGTATTTTTTCCAAACATCTAAGTCTTTCTTACTATATGGAACAACATCTGCATTTATTACCCTGGTAGTCGGCTCAAATTTTTTCTGAAATTCTTCAGGCAATCGATTTGTTTCATATAGTACCATACTAATAATTCCTTTAGTTAATCTTCCATCCGGAAATTCAACATCTACAACATCCCCTTTTTTAAATTGGTTATAGTCTTTTTGTCTGAAAAATGCTTTAACAATAACCCCTTTCGGTTGGTATAAATGCATCACAACTTCAGAACCTGTTGTTACTTCATAATTTTCTTTAAATATTTTTGATATAAATCCATTAATAGGAGAAATAAAAACATTTAGAGATTCTGAAGAAGTATAACCAACTGATTTATTTACAGAAATGGGCATATTTTTAATTGAAATCGATTTATTCTTAAGAATTTTAATTTCTTTTTGAACCAATTGAATTTCTTGCTCTAAATCATTAATTGAATTTTTTAAACGGTGATATTCTACTTTAGGTAAAGCATCAACCATCACTTCATTTTTAACTTTTTCTTCATCGTTTTTTAAACGAATAAATTTTTTAGTCATGAAATTTAATTCATTATTTTTTATTTGAATATCTTTATTCACTTCTATATATTCCTTTTCTTTCCAATTATTTGAATTTCCATTTTGACTTAAGGAAACAGATGTGTTACTATTTTTATTCCCATTATCTTCTTCGTATACAAATAATGTATCTCCAATTTTAACTTCATCACCTTCATGAACTGGAAGGGAAACAATTCTTGAATCATTCAAAGTTTGTATATTAACACTATTAAATATAATCTGGCCATCCGAATTAATATAGAATATTTTAAAATAAGTATATCTTAGAACTATAAATAATACGCTACCGAATAGTAATAAATAAATAAGTCTATCCCAATTAAACTTTTTTGAAACAACAAATCGCGTATTCTCTTTTTGATTTCGAATTACCGATTTTGAATTTTTAAAGTCGAAACTTTTCATTTATTTAGTTCTATTAATTTCATTTATTCGTTTTTATTCAAAGTGAAATTCTACATTTTTATTTGGCATCTAATAAAATCAATCTACCTAAATCATGTATTGCAATTTTTGAAACTTTAAATTTGAGCGTAAAATCTGAAATATATTTATCCATCTCAGCTCTATTAATAAAATCTTCTGTTCTAAACGCTAAAACATATTTATTACTTTTTGATTCAAAGGGTTTAATTTTTCTTGAAATATATTCCTCATTTATATTTTCATAAGCCATAAAATAAACTAAATCTACCTCATTTAATATCTGATTTGTAACTTCCTCAGGATAATATAAAGGAATTGAAACGGAAAGTTTAATGTTATTTCCTTTGGTAAAAACAGATGCACTTTGTATTAAAGTAAGATACTGTTTTAGATAACTATCTTTATTTTCTTTCCAATCCTTAAAAGTATGTGGTTCTATGTCTAAATGAATGGATTGAATAGTTTTTAAATCAATATTAGCTAATTTATTTTTTAAATAAATTTTAAAATCTTTCTCGAAAAATGCTTTATTACTGCCAAGCATTAACTCAATTGCAACATTATTTTTAGATAAATAAGCACAAAATTTTGATTGAGCATTTGTTGAGTCCTCTTGAAGAGCAACTACTACCCTATCAAAATCATTCATTTTTATATATTGAAATAAAAAATCTGGCGAATACTTTTGTAAGGTTTTTGACCAAATATAAATCGATTTTGATTTTAAAGAATCTATACTTTTATTCCCTAATAATTCAAAAGGTTTAATCAATTCATTCATCGATATTTTACTATTCTTTTGATGAATTCTAAGTAATTTCAAGTAAAGATTTTGATTTATTTCAAGCATTTCTAATTCAAGCCTATAGAAATCATCCACTAATTTACATGCTTTAATTGGACTATAATTGGCTGGATTTAAATCTCTTTTGATTTTTTCTATCGTTATTGCATCCGCAATTATATTTCTCTTGTAATAAAAATTTGTGTACTGATATAAATTATAACGATATTCATATAAATCATTTGCTAACTCATTATAATAGAATTGATGCTGATTTTGATATGTTTGAACAGCCTTCTTGGTTTCCAATTCATGTATAGATTTTAATTTAGATCTATTAAAATCTAGTGGTATTGACAAATTTGCACCAAAAGATAGAAATGCTCTAGATGAACTTTCACTTCCTGCAGCTAAACTATAATAATTAAATCTCGAGAATGGAGATAAATTTATTGTATTCAACCAACTATCTGAAAGTTTATTAATTTTTTTAAAATAAAACTCTAATGAATCCTTATTAAATGAATCCTGAAACTTCATTAATTCAACTTCATTAATATCAAAAATTGGATATTGTTTATTACTTTCATTTTCTAAAAATGAATTAGTTATCTTGTTATAAGGTTCATAAATTTGCCTTAATGATTTATTTTCAGCTAATCGTTGTTGAATTTCAAACCATTCACTTTGCTGAAGTGTATTTGACAAGTACAACCTAGATAATGAGCTATTTAATTTTAACAGTAAATTTTCTCTACTAATTAAAAGAAATGTTTTTTGATTGTTGAAGGCGTTGATGATTCGATTATAACTTTCTAAATATGTATCCTTATCATTTGAAAATTTATTGATGGAATTATCAATATTTTTTTGGAATTCAATTTTCTTTGCCTCATTCCTGTTAGCTAAAAACCCAGATTTAAACAAATCCCATTCTAGAGTCGTCTGAAAACGATTTAAAAAAGGCAAATTATCGTCTAAATTTAATAAGTCAGATTTTTGATTATTAACATAATTAGACTTTAAATCTAAACCAAAATCTTTTTTTAAGTACTCAATTTTAAGATTTGATAATGAATCATTGTTCTCAACATTTTTACGTAATAAATCTGGTTCAAAAAGAGGTAAAACCTGACTTTTAGTTAAACTCAATTTGTTTTTATTCGAACTATGTTTAATGAAAACTGAATCAATAAGGGAAACTTCATCTTTTAGAGATTGAGAAAAAAAAGAAGTCGATGTAGATAGAAGAAGTAAAAATAATATTTTCAATAGTTTTTTTTTACCAAAAATAACTATTTAAGCTAAAAAACCAACAATTAAAGAATATATTTAAGTAATTATTTCATTTTATTGAAAAAACCATTAAAAAACACAATATCATTTAACTATCAATTTACCTTTAATTTCTTGATCATCGAAAATTATTGAATAAAAATATAAACCTTTAGCTACTATTTTTGTGCTTTTAATTTTGTGATTTCCCAATTCTAAATGACTATTAATGACTTCTTCAACCCTATTACCTAATTCATCGAATATTGTAATGACAACCTTTGAATCGTTAATTAATTTAAAATTAAAATTAAAAAAATC
>CALPSU020000161.1 GCA_943326315.2 Chryseobacterium gleum | reverse complement strand
TAGAATCTGTTCGAGAAGTACTTAAAGGTGCTATGGAATTAAAGATTAAGTACCTGACTTTATATGCTTTTTCAACTGAAAACTGGAATCGACCAAAGGAAGAAGTAGACGGTTTAATGGATTTAATGGTTAGAACAATTTCTAATGAGGTAGTTGAGCTTAATGAAAAAGGAATTCGGCTTTTGACAATTGGAGATACAGAAGGTTTGCCAGAAGGTTGTCGAAATGAATTAAAAAATGCAATCGAATATACTTCCCAAAATACGGATACTACTTTGGTTTTAGCATTAAATTATAGTTCTCGTTGGGAAATAGTTAATGCTACCAAAAAAATCACTGAAAAAATCGGAAGAGGTGAACTAGCGGTTTCTGAAATTGATGATGAATTGTTTAGTAAATACCTTACAACCTCACAGATTCCTGACCCTGAGTTATTAATAAGAACTAGTGGTGAACATCGTGTAAGTAATTTTTTATTATGGCAAATTGCATACACTGAGTTTTACTTTACTGAAGTGCTTTGGCCTGATTTTAAAAAAGAAGATTTATTTAAAGCAGTATTAAATTACCAATCTCGTGAACGTCGTTTTGGAATGGTTTCTGAACAATTAACCAAAAAGGATGATAATAAATAAGCGATATTTTCACCTGATTTTTTTGTTAATTTTAACCTTTACAGTTAATTCTCAAATAGAAAATGCCCCATTAACTATCGGAAATGGTTTAGATGTTGATTTTAAACACCCTAAAAAATATGAAATTGGAGGTATTCGCATTGATGGAGCTGATAATTTCGATCACAATGCTATTAAATTAATTGCAGGAATTAAGCAGGGTCAGATGATTGATTTGCCAGGTGAACAATTGTCTAAAGCTATTCGGAATTTATGGAAAGAAGAATTATTTTCAGGAGTTGAAATTTTTGCTGAAAAAGAAATTGCAGGAGTAGTCTATTTAGTTATTAAAATTACTCCAAGACCAAAATTGTCTCGTTTTAAATTTAAAGGCATAAATAAACGTGAAGCAGATAAAATAAGAGAAGAGATAAGTTTATATTCAGGTAAAACCATAACTGAAAATCTAGTCTATTCTACAAGTAATAAAATCAAAAGCTTTTTTAAAGAAAAAGGATATTATTCCGTAGAAGTTAATATCAATAGAATTACAGATACTTTAATTAATAATTCTGAAATATTTTTAATAGATATTAATAAAAACCATAAAATTAAAATTGACCAATTTAAAATCGAAGGAAATGCTTCTATTCCAACATGGAAATTAAAAATGGCTATGAAGGATACCAAGCAAAAAGCTTTTTGGCGTGTTTGGAAAAGATCTAAATTTACTCAAGTCGCATACGATCGGGATAAAGCTATATTGATAAATAAATTTAATTCAATTGGATTAAGAGATGCGATAATTACGTTCGATACTGTTTATTTAAAAAATAATAAACGCTTGATGGTAAGTATAAAAATTGATGAAGGTCAAAAATATTATTTTGGAAATATTGAATGGATTGGGAACACAAAATTTAGGTCAAGTTACTTGGATACTGTTTTAGGAATCAAGAATGGAGACATGTATGACAAAACTTTATTGGATCAAAGATTAAATATGAGCCAAGATGGTAGGGACATATCTTCCCTTTATATGGATAGAGGATATTTGTTTTTTCAAATAACTCCAGTTGAAACAAATGTTTACAATAATCATATTAACTTTCAAATGCGACTAATTGAAGGAAAAGAAGCTAGAGTTAAAAGGATTATAATAAAAGGAAATACGAAGACAAATGACTATGTTATTCGTAGGGAAGTACGAACAAAACCAGGCGACTTATTTAATCGAAATGATATAATCAGAACTCAAAGAGAGTTAGCGCAATTAGGATATTTTAATGAACAAGGTTTTCAAATAAACCCAATTCCTAATCCAGCAGATGGAACTGTTGATATAGAGTATACTGTAGAAGAGAAATCTTCAGATCAAATTGAGTTATCTGGAGGATACGGCGGTAGAAATGGCGCTGGTTCAAATTCTACTGGTGCCGCAAATGGATTAAGTAATTATGGAAGTGGTGGATTAATTGGTACTTTAGGTCTAACTTTTAATAATTTTTCTACTAAAAACTTCTTCAAAAAAGATTCATGGTCACCTCTTCCTGGAGGAGATGGGCAACGTCTTTCTATTCGAGCTCAATCTAATGGAAAAGTTTACCAGAGTTATAATTTTTCATTTACAGAACCATGGCTAGGTGGTAAAAAACCAAATTCATTAACCTATTGGATTAATCATACCGATATAAATTATAGTGGAGTTGCAAAATCTAACTCAAATTATAAAGGTTTAGGTATGACAGGTGTAGGTGTTGGTTTAGGAAGAAGAAAGAAATTTCCAGACGATTATTTTAGCGCATATTATGAACTAGCTTACCAATATTATGATTTAAAAAATTACCCTCTTTGGAATACATTTAATTCAGGTTATGCTAATGATATTTCTTTAAAATATGTGCTTCAGAGAAATTCAATAAGTGCACCAATATATCCACAAGGAGGATCAAATATAACATTTACAGCTAAAAGTAGTTTGCCTTATTCTAAATTTCAGGGTATTTCAGATTATTCGATGGAATCTGCTCAAGAAAGATTTAAATATTTAGAATATTATAAATTAAAATTTACGGGTGAGTGGTATTTACCTCTGACATCGGATAAAAAATTAGTTTTAAAAACTCGTTATGGATTTGCATTTTTAGGTGCTTACAATAAATCTAAAGGATTAATACCAAGTGAAAGATTTGTAATGGGAGGTAGTGGCCTTTCAGGAATGCAACAAATGGGGGGACGTGAAATTATAGCTCTTAGAGGCTATGAAGATGGGTCCATTTCTTCTGGTGCAGGGGATCCTTTGATTGCAAAATATGTTATGGAGATTAGATATCCAATTTCTTTAAATCCTCAGGCAACTTTTTATGTTCTAGCTTTTGGAGAAGCAGGTAATACCTTTCCTTCTTTTGAAAAATTTAATCCTTTGAATGTAAAAAGATCTGCTGGTGTTGGTATACGAGTATTCCTTCCTATGTTCGGGATGTTAGGTTTAGATTATGGTTTTGGCTTTGATAAATTAGACGCTTGGTCTTCAGGTTATTCAAATGCAAGCGATCATACAATAACGGATATAAATTCAAAAGGGTACCATGGAAAATTAAGCTTCACTATTGGGATGAATTTAGGAGATTTATAATTTAATTCATTCTTCGTTTACAATATTTTGGTTAATTTCATCGTTTCTTTCAAAAAAACCGAAATGAAAAAAATTATTTTTAGTTTATTTTTATTGATTAGTACTTCATCACTATTTGGGCAAAAATACGCTTATATTGATTCTGACTATATATTGGAAAGTGTACCTGAATATAAAGAAGCCAAAAATAAATTAGATAAACTTGCAGAACGATGGACAAAAGAAATTGAAGAAAGGTATGCTATTTTAAAGACAAAAAAAGACAATTTTGCAAGAGAAGAAGTGCTTTTGCCTACCGAAGAAAAACAGAAACGAAAAGATGAAGTTGCTAAAATGGAAATAGAAGCTATGGAAGTTCAAAAATTAAGGTTTGGAGTAAAAGGGGACTATTTTCAGAAAAGACAAGAATTAGTGAAACCAATTCAAGATAAAATCTTCGATGCTATGCAAGAAGTAGCTTTAAAAAAGAATTATACTTTTGTATTTGATAAAGCGAATCAAAGTAATTTAGTTTATGCAGACCCTAAAATGGATATAAGTGATGTTGTTTTGAAAGAAATGGGTATCACTGTTAAATAAGTAAAATCACAATAAATAATAGTTAGAAAAAATGAAAAAATTAGTATTAGCAGTCGTAATAATTTTAAGTGTTGGATCAGTAATCGCACAACAAAAAATAGCCCATGTTAATTCTCAGAAGTTATTAGATACTTTACCTTCTAGAAAAGCAGCTATAGATCAATTAAAACTTTTTGAGCAAAATGGTGTCCAGGAGTTAAAGGAAATGGAAGCTGATTTTAATAAGCAAGTTGCTATTTATGAAAAAGCAAGGCCAACAATGTCTCCTGTAATTATAAAAATTGAAGAGGAGAAATTAATGAAAAAGCAACAAGCATTAGAAGAAAGACAGCAAACACTGAATACTGAAATGCAAGCGGTAAGCCAAGAGTTAAACAAGCCAATTTTAGAAAGAGTGCAGAAAGCGGTTGAAGTAGTTTCTGACAGGAAAAAATTAAGTTATGTAATTGATGAAACTGTTACATTATATTTTAAAGGTGGGATGGATATTACTAGTGAGGTTTTAGTAGAGTTATTACGTATGGATTCAGAAGCTACTAAAAAATAAAATTTATTATACTGACTTGTACTAAAATAAGTTGACAGGTTAAAAAATAAAATAATAAACCGTGGGATTAGTTTCTCACGGTTTTTTCATGTAAAAAATCTAAAGTTCTATTTTTATTTCAAAATAGTTTTTTTCTAATTTGATGAATCTAATCTTTATATTCTATCAATTTAATATTGATTTATATTAAAATTTATGTATTTTCAAAATATGTAATATTATTAGCTATGAAAAAAATCGCATTAATAACATCAGGAGGGGATTCACCTGGAATGAATGCTTGTATTAGAGCAATTGTGAAAACGTGTTTACATTACAATATTGTTCCTTTTGGTATTTACGATGGATTTCAAGGAATGATAGATAAACGCGGTGAAATTTTAACGTATTTGGATGTAGATAATATTATATATAGGGGGGGGACTATATTAGGGACTGCTCGTTGTGAAGAATTTAGATCGAGCGAGGGTCGTCAAAAAGCTATTGATTATTTAAACGAACAATCAATAGACGGATTAGTTGTTATTGGAGGTGATGGATCTTTTACTGGAGCTTATGTATTAGGTCAAGAAATGAACATCCCTATAATTGGAATACCAGGAACAATTGATAATGATATTTTCGGAACAGATCACACTATTGGTTATGATACAGCTTTAAATACTGTAATAGAAGCGATTGATAAGATTCGAGACACTGCTAGCAGTCACCATAGAGTTTTTTTTATAGAAGTAATGGGAAGAGATGCAGGTTTTATTGCACTGAACTCCGCTATCGCTTCTGGTGCTGAATCTGTATTGATACCAGAAGAAGTTACAAATATCGAAAATTTAGTAAATGAAATCAAGGCACATAATAAAGGTAGACGAAGCTCTATAATTATAGTAGCTGAAGGAGAAGATGCAGGAGGAGCTCAAGAAATTTTAGAAAAAGTTAAACCATACTTACCTAATTTTGATTTACGTTTTTCCATTCTAGGACATATTCAAAGAGGAGGAAATCCATCTGCTTTAGATCGTATAATAGCTACTCGTCTGGGATCCTATTCTGTAGAATTATTGATGAATGGTAAATCAAATGTAATGGTTGGTGTAAATGGCGAAAATTTAACTACTTGCTCAATTGATCAAGGAATTAAAGAAAATGCACTTCCTGAAAAATCTAAAATAGATTTATTAAAAAAATTAAGAACCCAATAGCTTTTCCATTTTACATAGGGATAATTTGCAATTAATCTGTTAATATTTATTTGTTTTAAATTTAATTGATTTTTTATATTCTTTTAATCATCCTTTAAATCAGTATGTTGAGATTATTGCGGAATTTTTTTTACAATTTAATTTTAGATACACTAGGAATAACCAAAAGAGTAAGTATCTTTGCAGCCCGCTAACGAGTGGTTATATTATTAATATAATATGTTGAAATTTCAGACATTATTTTATTAACATTTATTTTATAAAAAGTTAGTTAATATAAAATAAATGTTTACCTTTGCCCTCCCGAAACGAACGAGTTGACGGAAAAAAATGTTTTCCTAATTGAAATTAGATTAACATACAGAATTAAGTTCTTTGAAAGATTGAGAAAAAAAGGAAAGACAGCGTAAAGTTAGAACGTAAATTAGAGCACAACATAAAATTCAAAGTTTTTACAACGGAGAGTTTGATCCTGGCTCAGGATGAACGCTAGCGGCAGGCCTAACACATGCAAGTCGAGGGGCAGCATAAAAATAGCTTGCTATTTTGGTGGCGACCGGCGCACG
>CALPSU020000160.1 GCA_943326315.2 Chryseobacterium gleum | reverse complement strand
TTTGCTATGATTGCATTAGCCGTTTGGGTATTAAGGGTTAAACAGCCTCATTTAGAAAGACCTTTTAAAGTTCCATTTTTACCTTTAGTAGCAATACTTGGGGTAAGTTTTAATGTTTTTTTAATGTGTTTCGTTAGAAAAGAAACTTGGATTGCATTTTTGATTTGGTCAGGTATTGGAATTGTTGTTTATTTCTTGTATTCAAGAAAAAATAGTAAATTGAATGATTGGGAAAGAGAACAAGAAAAAGAACTTTTAAAGCAATCAGATACCGAAAGTTAATATTTACGAAATATTTTTATTTAATGGTCAATAATTTTATTGACCATTTTATTTTAATCTAACTTCAAAAATCAAAATGACAGAAAAATTAGAATTAAAGAGAACATTAGGTTTATTAGACGCAACGAGTATTGTCGCGGGATCAATGATAGGTTCCGGTATTTTTATCGTAACTGCTGCAATGATGAGAGATATCGGATCTCCAGGCTGGATGCTTGTTCTTTGGTTAATTACAGGGATAATTACAATTTTTGCTGCATTAAGTTATGGAGAATTAGCTAGTATGATGCCTAATGCTGGAGGACAATATGTTTATATACAAAGAGCATATGGTAGAATGATCTCCTTTTTATATGGATGGACGGTTTTTACGGTGATTCAAACAGGAGTTATTGCTGCTGTAGCTGTAGCTTTTGCAAAATACACTTCCGTATTTTTCCCTGAATTAAATTATGTTATATATAAAAATGAAAGTTTTATAACGATAACATACTCACAGTTATTAGCAATTTTTAGTATTATCTTTTTAACTTTCATTAATACCAAAGGTGTTCAAAACGGCAGAATTATTCAATTAATTTTTACTTCTGCTAAATTATTTGCACTTTTTGCATTAATAATTTTAGGTTTAGCAGTGGGACTTAAAACAAATACATTTAGTCATAATTTTGCTAATATGTGGGCAGCAACAAAAACTACAATTCTACCTTCAGGTGAAGTTTCTATTGTTCCAATTGCTGGATTCGCATTAATGGGTGCGATGGGTGCAACAATTATAAACTCATTATTTTCTTCTGATGCTTGGAATAACGTTACGTTTATTGCAGGTGAAATAAAAGACCCGAAAAAGAATATTCCTAGAAGTTTATTTTTAGGAACATTGATAGTAACAATTATTTATATTTTAGCAAATGTAGCTTACTTGACATTATTACCAATTGAAGGAAGTACATCTGCACAAGACGCGATTGGACAAGGAATAAAATTTGCTAGTAACGATAGGGTAGGAGCAGCGGCCGCATCAATCATTTTTGGAGGTCTAGGAGCGAGTATAATGGCAATACTTATAATGATTTCAACTTTTGGGTGTAATAATGGGTTGATTTTGTCAGGTTCTCGACTTTTTTATGCGATGTCTATGGATGGTTTGTTTTTTAGAAAAGCACAAAATTTAAATTCAAATCAAGTTCCTTCAATTGCTTTATGGCTTCAATGTCTTTGGGCAAGTATTTTGTGTTTATCTGGGCAATATAGTGAATTATTGAAATATTCAACTTTTGCATCACTCATTTTTTATATTCTAACAATAGGTGGATTATTTATTTTAAGAAAAAGAGAGCCTGATACTGAAAGACCATACAAAGCATTTGGTTATCCAATTATTCCTGCACTTTATATACTAATTACACTTGCAATTTGTATAGATTTACTAATTTATGACACAAAAAGTACAGGCTTAGGTTTAATTATAGTTTTATTAGGAATACCGATTTACCATTTAACTAAAAAGAAAAGCTTAAGTCAAAAATGAAAAACCAAAACAACTTAAACCTATCAAAAAGAAATCGAAGGGCAATTATAATCTTAAGTTTTATTCTATTAATTTTTATTTATTCACCTAGATTATATTTTAGTTTAAAAAGTGAAGATAAAATTTCACTTAATTCGTTTCCTTCTAAAAAATGGGAATATGAAAATAGGAAGTCAGGAAATTATCATAAAAAAGAATTTCATACTTTTAAAGATAAAAAGAAACGAGTATACAATCGGCCTATAAGTAAATTTGACCCTAATTCATATTCAAAATCAGATTGGATGAAATTAGGGCTTTCAATTAAACAAGCCGAAGTTGTTTTGAATTTCTCAAAGAGAGGTTTAATTTCAAATGATGATCTTAAAAAAATATTTGTAATTTCAGATCAGTTATTTGATTTAATTAAAGATTCCACCTATTATCCAATAAAAAAAATTCAGCAATTCGAAACATATAAGAAAGAAGAAAAAACGATTGAATTAATAGAATTAAACTCGGCAACTGAAGAACAGTTATTATCTATTAAAGGAGTCGGCCCATTTTATGCAAAGCAAATTTTAAAGAGAAGAAATGAATTAGGAGGATTTTATCATAAGAATCAATTATTAGAGGTTTGGAAAATGGACCAAGAAAAATTTGATATCATAAAAGATTTTATTTCTATTGATAATACCAAGATTATAAAAATAGATTTGAATAATGTGAAATTGGAAGATTTAAGACTTCATCCTTATACAAGATGGAATATAGCAAATTCAATATTAAAAATGAGAGAACAAAAAAGTGGATTTAAAAACTTAAATGAAATTAAAGAATCCGTTTTAATTAATGAAGAATTGTTTGAGAAATTAAAACCATATTTATCTTTGTAAAATGAAATTAGAAGAAAGAATAAATAAAGCAATTAGGAATGTTCCTAATTTCCCTAAGGAAGGGATCAATTTTAAAGACATCACCCCGATAATGCTTGATTCAGTTTTATCCAATGATATGTTAGATCACTTGTATGATACATACAAAAATCAAAACATTGAAGCAGTTGCAGGAATTGAAAGTCGAGGTTTCTTATTTGGATATCCTTTAGCTATGAGGTTGGGAGTTCCTTTTATATTAATTAGAAAAAAAGGTAAATTACCATATGATAAAATAAGTCACGATTATGATTTAGAGTACGGAAGTGCTACAATTGAAATTCATACAGATGCTTTATTAAAAGGGCAGCGTGTTCTTATTCATGATGATTTACTTGCGACAGGTGGCTCTGCAGAAGCAGCCGGTAATTTGATTGATAAGTGTGGAGCAGAAGTAGTAGGTTTTAATTTCTTAGTTTCATTAGATTTTTTAAACGGTGAGGAAAAATTACATACTTTTTCAGACAATATTATTAATTTAGTACGCTATTAAATAAATTATAATTACTAGAAAACAGAATAAAATGAACTTTGATCAAAATGAAAACCAAATTATGATTGCGCAAATGGTGCGTGATTTTGCTGAAAAAGAGATTAAACCTTACATGATGGATTGGGATGAGACTCAAGAATTCCCTGTTCATGTTTTTAAAAAATTAGGAGAACTAGGTTTAATGGGTGTATTTGTTCCTGAAGAATATGGCGGATCTGGTTTTGGTTATTTAGAATACATAACTGTTATTTCTGAAATTGCGAAAGTTTGTGGTTCTATAGGCCTTTCGGTAGCTGCACATAACTCTCTTTGTACTGGTCATATATACTATCACGGAAGTGAAGATCAAAAAAGAAAATACTTACCAAAATTAGCTACTGCTGAATGGATTGGGGCATGGGGATTAACTGAAACCGGCACTGGGTCAGATGCAGGTGGTATGAATACTACAGCAGTTAAGGATGGAGATTTTTGGGTATTGAATGGCTCTAAAAATTTTATTACGCACGGTAAATCTGGAGATGTAGCAGTTGTTATAGCAAGAACTGGAAATAAAGGAGATTCACATGGAATGTCTGCTTTTATTATTGAAAAGGGAACTCCTGGTTTTTCTGCAGGAAAAAAAGAAAATAAATTAGGAATGCGTGCTTCAGAAACTGCGGAATTGATTTTTGAAAATTGTAGAATTCCATCTGAAAATTTAATAGGTAAAGAAGGAGATGGTTTTGTTCAATCAATGAAAATATTGGATGGAGGAAGAATATCAATAGGTGCATTGGCTTTAGGTATTGCTAAAGGCGCATTCGAAGCATCCGTGAAATATGCAAAAGAAAGAGAACAATTTGGAAAACCTATCGCACATTTCCAGGCAATCGGCTTTAAATTAGCGGATATGGCAACTAAAGTTGAGGCTGCAGAATTATTATTAAATCAAGCTGCATTTTTAAAAAATTCAGGTAAAAAATTAACTAGAGAATCTGCAATTGCAAAACTGTATGCATCTGAAATTGCTTGTGAAGTCGCTAATGAAGCGGTACAGATTTTCGGCGGATATGGTTATACAAAAGACTTTCCAGTTGAGAAGTTTTATAGAGATGCAAAACTTTGTACAATAGGAGAAGGAACATCTGAAATTCAAAAAATAGTTATTTCAAGAGAAATTTTGAAATAACTATTGTTAATAAAAAAAAAACAGTATCTTTGTTATCCAAAGTTGAAAATTTAAAATTAAAAAATACAATAATATGTTAATTATTCCGGTAAAAGAAGGGGAAAACATCGAAAGAGCTCTTAAAAAATTCAAAAAGAAATTTGATAAAACAAAAGCTATGAAAGAATTAAGAAATCGTAAAGAATTCACTAAGCCTTCTGTTACGAAACGTCAAGACAATATTCGTGCTGTATATCGTGAAAAAATGATTTCAGCTTCTTTATAAGAATTCGAAACATATTTATTAAAATTTCGTAAAGGAGCCTATGGCTCCTTTTTTTTTACACAACTTTTTTAACTATCTCCAAACCGAGAAAAGATTTTCAGAACATACTTGTTCAGCTTACAGGGTTGATATTAATCAATTTTTAGAGTTTTCAAATGTAAGTTCAGAAGAAATTTTAAGGGAAATAAGCAAGCATGACATTAGGGGTTGGGTAATCGAATTATTAAGTAAAGAGTATTCAAAAAGATCAGTAAATAGGAAGCTGTCTTCATTAAGAACATTTTTTAATTGGCTTATAAAAAATGAATTTATAACTACTAACCCAATTCAAAAAATTCAAGGACCTAAAAGTGATAAAAAATTACCTGGTTTTGCAAGAGTTTCTGATTTGAGTATTTCGAAAATGGATGAAATCTATAATGACGTTAAAAACTCTAAAAGAAATAGACTAATCATTGAATTGTTTTATCAGACTGGAATAAGATTAAGCGAACTCATTTACCTGAAAATTGAATACATAAGCATTGATTTCATTAAGGTTTTAGGTAAAAGAAATAAAGAAAGGATAATACCTATAAGTTTAAATTTGTATAATTTGATTAATGAATATATACTCAGCAACAATTTAAAAGGTAGAAAGAATGAATTTTTATTTGTTTTAGAATCAGGTAAAAATATTTATCCAAAGCTTGTGTATAGAATAATTAATTCCTACCTTGGTCATGTAACGAATTTAGATAAGTGCAGCCCTCATGTTTTAAGGCACACTTTTGCGACACATATGTTAAATAATGGAGCAGGCTTAGAAACTTTAAAGAATTTATTAGGACATGCTAGCTTAACTGCTACTCAGGTATACACTCATAATTCGTTTACACAGTTGACAAATATTTATTCACAAGCTCATCCTCGTGGGCATAAAAAAAGATAACATGGATATTCAAGTACACTCAGTTCATTTCACAGCAGACAAAAAATTGATCGAATTTGTAAATGAAAAAGTAGGAAAATTAGATTTGTTTTTTGATAATATTATTGCTAGCGAAGTTTATCTTAGACTTGATAAAAGTCAAGATGGTGAAAATAAGATTGCAGAAGTGAAGTTATTAATACCTGGTAAAGAGTTGTTTGCTAAAAAACAATGTAAAAGTTTTGAGGAGGCAGCAGACTTAGCTGTAGAAGCTTTGCGTAAGCAGGTAAATAAGCACAAAGAGAAGTAATTAATTAATTATCAGGAATATATTTCTTTTAAAGTGATTTTTTTAATTTTAGTTTAAAAAAAAACTAAAAAATCACTTGTATATTAAAATGTTATTCGTAGATTTGCACACCCAAACGGGAAACACATTAATAAAGTTCTTTTAATTACTGAAAATATTCAATAGTGCCGATGTAGCTCAGCTGGCTAGAGCAGCTGATTTGTAATCAGCAGGTCGGGGGTTCGAGTCCCTCCATCGGCTCAATTTGTTGGGGAGATACTCAAGTGGCTAACGAGGGCAGACTGTAAATCTGTTGGGCAACCTTCGA
>CALPSU020000159.1 GCA_943326315.2 Chryseobacterium gleum | reverse complement strand
CTTTCATTTCACCTTCAAGCATATTAACATCTTTCGCTGTACCAGCAATAACTACATCCATGTCTGAAATTTTCATTTCTTCCATAGTTGGGTTTAAAATATATTTACCATCAACACGACCAACACGAACTTCAGACATTGGCCCATTAAAAGGAATATCAGAAACTGCAATAGCACAAGATGCTGCGAAACCAGTTAATACGTCTGGATTATTAATACCGTCATAAGAAAGTAATTGAATCATTACTTGCACTTCTGCATGATAATCATCCGGAAACAATGGACGTAATGCCCTGTCTACTAGACGCATAACTAAAACTTCACCATCTGATGGTCTAGCTTCACGACGAAGAAATCCACCCGGAATTTTCCCAGCTGCTGAAAAACGCTCTCTGTAATCTACTGTTAAAGGAAGGAAATCAACTCCTTCTTTCGCATCTTGAGATGAAACTACAGTTGCTAATAACATGGTATCACCCATTCTTACTACAACAGCACCATCTGCTTGTTTTGCCAACTTCCCTGTTTCAACAGAAATTTCTTTTCCTCCTGTAACAATTGATTGTTTAATTCCTAATTTCATATCTTATCTATTTCAAATGAATGACCTGAATGGTCGGTAAAAAATATAAGAAGGGCAACCGAAAAAATCGACTGCCCCTCCAATTTCAATATTTCAAATTATTAACGACGTAAACCTAGTTCCTTAACAATAGCACGGTATCTTGAGATATCGTTTTTCTTTAAGTAATCTAGAAAACTTCTACGTTTACCAACTAATAACTGTAATGATCTTTGTGTAACGAAATCTTTACGGTTTTTTTTCAAATGCTCAGTTAAACTACTTATTCTGAATGAAAACAAAGCAATTTGAGCTTCAGTTGATCCTGTATTAGTTTCGCTTCCTCCGTGTTTAGCGAAAATTTCTTTTTTAATTTCTGTATTAATATACATGCCAATATTATTTAATGATCATTATGTATGTCGACTATTCGACGACGCAAATATACGAGTTTATTCTGAATATAAAAATTTTAATTTCTAAATAATTTCAATGAGTGACCGAGAACTTTCTTTAATTCAGTTCTGTCAACTATATAATCTAAGAAACCATGTTCTAAAACAAATTCTGAAGTTTGAAATCCTTCTGGTAAATCTCTACCTATAGTTTCTCGAACAACTCTAGGACCAGCAAAGGCAATTAATGCGTTAGGCTCAGCAATATTAATATCACCTAACATGGCAAAAGAAGCTGTCACCCCACCTGTTGTAGGATCTGTTAAAAAAGAAATATATGGTAATTTAGCTTCTGATAATTGACCAAGCTTTCCTGAAACTTTAGCCATCTGCATTAAAGAAAAACCAGCCTCCATCATTCTAGCTCCTCCTGATTTTGATATAATCATAAAAGGGCTTTTAATTTTAATTGCTTGATCTATAGCTCTAGCAATTTTTTCACCCATTACAGAACCTAAAGAACCACCTATAAAAGAAAAGTCCATTGCAGCAATTACAAAATCTTCTCCGTCAACTTTTCCAACAGCAGTCCTAATTGCATCAGTCAATCCAGAAGATTTTTGAGTTGCAACAACTCTATCAATATATTTTTTAGTATCAACAAATTCTAACGGATCTCCTGATGTTAAATTCGCATCTAATTCAGTATAATTCCCGCCATCAAAAATAAGTTGAAAATATTGTTCAGAACCAATTCTTTCATGATGAGAACATCTATCACATACCCAACTGTTTTTAGAAATATCTTCAATCGTAAATAAGGTTTTACAATTTGAACATTTTTGCCATAACCCTTCTGGAGTTTCTTTTTTATCTTTTGTTGAAGTTGTTATCCCTTCTTTTTTTCTGTTAAACCAACTCATTTTTTTAATTATTGATGTTTTATGTTTAGGTTAATTTTTTTATAAAAAATCCAACTTCAACAATTCAACATTATTATAAAGTATTAATATTGTTTAAATCTTCGAAAGCTTTAGTTAATCTTTTCACAAAAGTGATCTCACCTTCTCGAAGCCATTTACGAGGATCATAATACTTTTTATTTGGCTGATCATCCCCTTCAGGATTCCCTATTTGAGTTTTCAAATACTCTACATTTTTCACTATATAATCTCTAACACCTTCTGTAAAAGCAAATTGAAGATCTGTATCAAGGTTCATCTTTACAACACCATAACTAATCGCCTCTCTTATCTCCTCTAATGTTGAACCTGACCCACCATGAAAAACAAAATCTACAGGATTTGATTTAGTATTAAATTTTTTCTGAACAAAATCTTGAGAATTTTGTAAAATTTTAGGTGTCAATTTAACATTACCAGGCTTGTAGACCCCATGAACATTTCCGAAGGATGCAGCAATAGTAAATCGATTACTAATCTTCATTAATTCTTCGTATGCATAAGAAACTTCTTCTGGTTGAGTATACAATTTAGAACTATCAACATCTGAATTATCTACACCATCTTCCTCACCACCTGTTATACCTAATTCTATTTCTAAAGTCATTCCAATCTTACTCATTCTCTCTAAATACTTTTTACATATTTCGATATTTTCTTCAATTGGTTCTTCAGAAAGATCAATCATGTGAGAACTATACAAAGGTTTTCCAGTTTGCTTAAAAAATTCCTCTCCTGCATCTAACAATCCATCAATCCATGGAAGTAATTTTTTCGCACAATGGTCAGTATGAAGTATTACAACTACTCCATATAATTCAGCTAAAGTATGAATGTGTTTTGCGCCGGTAATTGCTCCTGCAATAGCCGCTCTTTCGTTTTCATTTGAGAGAGTTTTTCCAGCATTATAGTGTGATCCTCCATTTGAAAATTGAATAATAACGGGAGAATTAACTTTAGCTGCCGTTTCCATTACAGCATTGATCGTACTTGATCCTGTAACATTAATTGCTGGTAATGCAAAGCCTTTTTCCTTTGCGTATTTAAATATAGCTTGAACCGTATCACCTGTTGCAACACCTGGCTTAATCGAATGAGACATAAACTTTCTAATTTTATAAGGCTGTAAAAATAGTAATTATATTTTTAAATGATAAATAACTTTTAATCAAAAAAAACATCTATCTAACGGTTTGTTTTTCTATTTCTAACTTCACATCATTCTCTTCAATATCTGAAAAATTCCATGTTCTGGTACAATTGTTAGTCCAAATTAACTTATCATCTACAGCTCTTCTTTGAACGCTAGAAAATCCTAAATAATCTTTTTTAAAACCATAAACAATATATTCTTTATTGATTTCCATTGTTAAACCACAAGTCGCACCGTTAACTCCAGTAACGATTGAGATTGTATCTGATAGAAGTTTACCTTTATAATTAACAAGTACAGATGCTTTATAAATCTTAACTTGAAACTTCCAATATTTTGCAAAAACACTATTTGGAGCTCCGTCTGAACGCACGCCTAAAGTATCTAAACGGTCTGAATAACTGATTGATATAATTTTAGCTTTAACAATGACATCCGCAGATTTAACATTTAACTCAATAGATCCACCAGTATTACAATTACATGAAAATGCATTTGTAAATATTAACGTGCAAAAAAAAAGTAAAATTAAATTAAACTTACTCATTCTATTTAAATTTAAAGCGTAGCAAATATAATTCAAATTGAACTTATTTTTTTATTTCTCAAAATAATCTTGCTTATTTTAAAATTTAATATTTCGATTTAAATCAAATTTAAACACTTATCGACAATCATTCTGTGCATAAAAGGTATTCATGTTATATAATTTAAAGGCAAGTAAAGTATAACTTTGATTAATTATTAACTCAAGACTTTATTAAATGATAAAATTCTCACTAATTAGTTTAATTGCATTATTTTTATTTCAAGCATGTGCACAGGAAATAAAAACAGTAAAAAAGAAAATAATTATTCCGAAACATGAAATCACTTTTTCTTTAAATGATTATTTAAAAGAAAACACTGCTCTTGATAAAGAAGTTGATGCAATTTTTGCAGCTCTTGATGATACTGCAATAGTTGCTCAGTTAATAATGCCAGCTGTTGGAAAGTATGGCCAAACAGAAGCTTTAATAAAACAACATATTAAAGAAAGAATTATAGGTGGGGTTTTAATGTTGAACGGAACGAAAGATGGCTTTACAAAACTGATTAACCAATTTGAAAAAATGAATGATAGTATTGGAAATATACCTTTTCTTTATTCAGCTGATGCAGAACCAAGTTTAGTAAATAATAAAATTAAAGGTTCGACAATCGTGAAAAAAGCAAATGAAATTAAAACAATAGAAGAAATTCAGTCTTGTGCAAAAACAATTTCAAGTGATTTAAATGCAATTGGTATCAATTACAACTTTTCACCTGTTGTAGATATGTCTTCTAATTCAACAGTTGGATATAGAGGATTTGGCGCTAACCCTGCCAACATAATACCCTGGTCAAATGCTTTTATTCAAGAAACTCAAAACAAAAATATAATAGCTACTGCAAAACATTTTCCCGGTCATGGATTGGTTACAGGTGATACTCATAAATCTTTACAAGTAATTGATGGTGAATTAAAAGAAATTCAAAACTATCCAGGGCTTATTGAAAAAGGTGTATTATCTATCATGGTTGCACATATTGCTGTAAAAAACAATGCTCAATTTGAAACTAAAGGACTACCCTCTACTCTATCTGAAACAATTGTAAAGCAATTACTAAGAGATAGCTTAAATTTCAAAGGCATAATAGTTACGGATGCTATGAATATGGGAGGCGTGGTAAGTGTTCCCGAATCTGCTTACAAAGCTGTAAATGCAGGTTGCGATATATTATTAATGCCAGTAGATGCGAAGAAATCGCATTCTGAACTTTTAGCAAAATATAAATCAAATCCAGAGTTTAAAGAAAAAGTTAATACTTCTGCTAAACGAATAATAAGAATGAAAGTTTGCGCAGGTTTATTGAAAAAATAATTTCTATAATAGAATTGATTTAGCTTTTTATATAAGTAAATTCAACTCATTTATTTATAAAAAAACCACTAATTTTAACTTAAAGAGGGTAATTTAATCATTTTTAACAGTGTATTAATTACCCTCTTTTTTTTGAATAATTTTATTTTTTTCTACTACCTTTACAAGTGAAGACACGTAATAGTATTCATTTTAGATAAAAAAATGACTAATTCAGATAAAAATCACGATTTAATTGAAACATTTATTGGTGAATTGAGCTTTTTATATAAGAAAAAGTTTTTCATTCTCACTTTTTTATTTTTAGGCTTATTAAAGGGTTATTTTGTATATAAAAAAGAATCTAACCCAGTTAACGACATATACCTTAGTACAGCTTACGGAAGTTCCAATGTTATTCATAACGAGATAATTATTGACTTATTAAATATGGTCAATGGTATGGATATTCCTTCTAGAGTTAAAAATCTGAATATTTCAGAACAAACTGCAGCTTCAATAATTGATATACATGCTTTATTGCAACCTCTCCCTATAATTAAAGGTGACCTTTTTAATAGGTCAAAAATCTATTTTCATATTAAATTTAATAAAAAATCATTAAATAATAAGCTTTTAAAAGGTATCAGCTACTATGTAAATTCAAATCAGTATTTGATAGAAAAATTAGAAGAATATAATACTAAACAAAATAACAGAAAAGAACTTCTTACGGTTGTTAATAAAGAAATAATGAATCTTGAAGAGTCAAGAAAATCAAACCAATATTTAAACGAATACAACTACAACACTAATCCTCAATTGTTTAATTTAAAATCAGCTCTAAATAATGATATTTTTAGGCCATTTCCTTTTTCAATCATTTACTTTAGTAACCCAACTGACATCACGGAAAGACCTAGTTTATTCATAAAATTACTTTCCTATTCATTTTTTGGAATCATGATAAGTATAGCTGGTCTTTACCTTTTAAAGTTTCTTAAGAAAATTAAATCATTACTATAATTTTTTAAATAAATACAGTTACAATTATAGTATTAAATATAGTACTTAGTAAATTAAAATGGACACGAAAGACATAGATCAATTATTAAACAATCAAAATAATTCAATAAAGAAACTTCACAAAATTGTTAAAGAAACTTTTAAATCTGAAGAATTAATTATAAATAATTTACTTAATCCTCCAGAAGAAACTCTCACTAAAG
>CALPSU020000158.1 GCA_943326315.2 Chryseobacterium gleum | reverse complement strand
GTTCTAAATTTAGTGCTTTCGGATTTCATAATCAAGACAGTGTGAATTTTTATGATGCTGCAAATCTAGAATTTAAAGCTTCAGGTGGAGGTATGAATTTTTTAGTAGTTCCAAATAGTTCTTCCACTTATATTAGAGGTCACGTTAACGGAAGTTCATACAACACAACTTTCAATGAAATAGCATCTGAACAAAGATCTAGTTCAATTGGTGGATACGACCTTGGTTTTGACTTTACACATATTAAAAAAAATGATGGTGAATTTAATTATGGCTTTAATTTAAGTGGTTTTAATACAAAATTTAAAACCTACAACGAATTAAAAAGAGAAATCACATTAGACAATTTCACATCGGAAATTGGAGGGTATGTAAATTATCGTAAAGTAATTGGAAGATGGGTAATCCAACCAAGTTTCAGAGTTCAGGTTTACGCTTCATTATCCACAATTTCTCCTGAGCCAAGACTTGGTTTAAAATACAATGCTACAGAAAAATTAAGATTTAAATTTTCTGGAGGAAGATTCTCTCAAAACTTCACTTCTGCTTCTTCAGATAAAGATGTTGTAAATTTATTCAACGGATTACTTTCGGCTCCTACAAATGTTCAAGAAAGTTTTATAAATCAATTTCAACAAAATAAATCAATTAAAAATGGGCTTCAATATGCTTGGCATGCAATTTTAGGATTTGAATACGATTTAACAAAAAGAATAACTGTAAATATTGAAGGATATTATAAATATTTCTCTCAATTAAGTAATATTAATCCAAATAAATTATACGAAGACAACTCTGACAACTCTGATATTCCTGATATTTCTAAAAAAGATTTTATTATTGAGTCTGGACAGTCATATGGAGTAGATCTTTTAGCTAAATACAATAAAGACCGTTTTTTCTTTTGGGGTGTTTATTCTTTTGGGAAATCTACGCGATGGGATGGCTTCCAAGAATATGCTCCAGTTTTTGATAGAAGAAACAATATTAACATTGTTTCAACCTATATGTTTGGAAAGAAAAAAGATCTTGAATTAAGTGTTCGTTGGAATTTAGGATCTGGATTACCATTTACCCCTACTGCAGGTTTTTATCAATCAGAAACATTTAATCAAGGTGTGACTACAAATTACAACACCAACAATTCTAATAGTGTAACTAGTAAACTTGGTGATTATAACAGTCAACGTCTACCTTATTATCATAGACTTGATATTACAGCAAAAAAACAATTTAAATTCAAAAATAAAACTGTGCTTGAAATTATTGCTAGTGTAACAAATGCTTACAATAGAAAAAACATATTTTATGTAAACAGAATCACATCCGAAAAAATATATCAATTTCCACTTTTACCAAGTTTAGGTATAAGTTATAAATTTTAACAATTAATTTTCAAAGGATTAATTTTCAAAGGATTTAATAGTTTAAATCCTTTTTTTTGTGCAAATAATTTTCTTTTTTTTAGTATTTATCGTATTTTTGCGACGCATAAAAAAACAAACTATGACTTCTTCTATAAGAAATACGCTACGTATTAACGTAACTCTATTATTTTCATTTATACTTTTTGGAATTAATCATTTTGTTTTAGCTCAACCAGCAAATGATAATCCCTGCTCAGCAATCCAATTAAGCGTTGGCACTTCTCCATCATACTCAACATATAATAATACAAATGCTACTATTTCAACAGGCATACAAGCTCCTGGTTGTACAAGTTTTACCAATACAGATATTCTAGACGTCTGGTTTTCAGTTGTTGTTCCTAGTAGTGGCGTTCTATTTGTAAGTACTATTGCCGGCAGCTTAACAGATAGCGGTATGGCTATATATACTGGGGCTTGTAGCTCTCTAACAAAAGTTTTTTGCGATGACAATAGTGCTCAAGGAGCTAGTAACATGTCATTTTTAGCTAAATCAACCTACACACCTGGATCAACAGTTTGGATTAGAATTTGGGGTAAAGCACAAGCAACTGGTGACTTTGGTGTTTGTGCATTTACACACGCAAATCTTCCTAATCCAGGATCCAATCTTCCAGCAGGGGATGAATGCAGTACAGCTCCTAATATTTGTAATTTTCAGGGTTACATTGGTAATACTTCAACAACTGCTTATACAGTAACGAATTGGCCTGAATATGTATCAGCATATTCTCCAAATTCTATCAACGGAGATTCCTTTATTTCTTTTATAGCTCAGCAATCTACTATTACATTTACAATATGGCAAACTTCAAGTAATTATGGATACGGATTTCAATACATGCTTTTTACTGCAGCCACTTGTGGATCTGGACCAGTTACAAAAATACTTCAATACCAAAATGCAAATAATTTTTATTTAACCCCTATTACAATAACAGCAAATGTTACCCCAGGTAATACATATTATTTAGCAATGGATGGCTATGCAGGAGATAATTGCGAATACATAATTGGATTACCTCCCGATGGTGGGGGTTTTGCGATAGGCACAAATGTTAACCCTTCATTATCAACAGTATGTACAAACACACCTATTCAAATAGAAGCTACAGGAGGTGGTATAGGAACAACATATTCGTGGTCTACTCTTCCAGCTAATACAAGCGATTTAAGTGCTACAACTGGAAATATTGTAACCATAACATCTTCAATTGCCGGACAAAAAACGTACACAGTTACGTCTAGTGTTTCTAACTCAGCTTGTCCAGACTTAAGCGCAGATGCAATAATTACATTTATAGACCCTCCAACTGTTGCAAACATTACCTCACCTTCTAGTTCTATCTGTAGTGGATCGACTTTACAATTATCAAACAGCACTTTAAATGGTGTTTGGACTAGTGATACTCCTTTAATCGCATCAGTAAGTTCTTCTGGCTTGGTAACTGCAATTACTTCAGGAACTGCAATTATTCGATATTCAGTAACAATTGGTTGTGGTGATTATAAAACAATAAGTATTTCTGTTAATCCTAATGTATCATTTACTGTATCACAAGGTCAATTATTAGATAATTGTCTTTCTCCCAACGGCGCTTTAAATTTCTTTGGATTAAGTTCAAGTTCCGCATACACATTAGTATATAATGTAAACAACACTCCTATTTCCTCATCAATTTCTTTCACAACGGATGTTAATGGAAGTTTTACACTTTCAAATTTAAACGCTGGTGATTTTTCTAACTTTATAATATCCTCTCTATCTTCAGGATGCATTGGTTCAGATGTTGGAGTTTTCAATTTCACATACCCTCCAATTACATTCCTAGCTTCATCTATACCTCCAATAGACTGCACATCAAATAATGGTATGATTAGCCTTTCAGGATTATCTTCTAATACTACTTTTTCATGCACATATAATTTTGGGGGTAATGCATACTCATCGCCAATTATCACTGATGCGACAGGGAATTATAATATCCCTAATTTAACAGCTGGAAACTATACTAATTTCATTGTTACATTAGGAGCGAATTGCTCAGGGTATTTTTCAAACACAATTACCATTACTAATCCAATCGTTCCTGTTGTAAACTTAAGTGCATCAGATATTTGTAGCGGTCAATCTGCTACAATTTTTACGGATGTTGATCCTGCAGGAACATTTGCATGGAGTACAAATGAAACAACTTCTACAATAATTGTATCTCCAACAATCTCAACTCAATATTCTTTAATTTACACGTCTATAAGTGGCTGTTCAAGTATACCTACGTTTATTACGCTTCAAGTTTATGATCCACCAGTAATTAATATTACTTCAGACATTTCGATTGCAGGATGTCTTCCATTAAATGTTGTTTTCAAAATTACTGTGGAAGCTAATTCAAATACAGGAACAATAAATTTTGGCGATGGAATAACTTTACCTTTTAGTTCAGGTACAATTTTTTACCCACACACATACACAATCAGTGGATCTAAAGATTTAACTTTAATTTTCTCAAATCCTGGATGTAGCACTACTTTAATCAAACCTAAAATGATAGATGTTTTACCAAAAGTAAATGCACTAATTTCGGTTGATAAGGTAACTTCTTCAATTACAGACCCTACGTTTGCTTTCACTAGTAATTCCACAAACTCTAATACTTATAAATGGTACTTTGGGGATGACTCAACCTCAATTGATTCTACTTTAATTCATAATTATCTTCCAATTTCAGGCGAAAGATTTGTTAAATTGGTAGCTAGTAAAAATGGAATGTGTTCAGATTCTACAATCTTGAAAATAACCATTACGGAAGATTTAATTTATTACATTCCTAATGCATTTACTCCAAATGGAGATTTCACAAATCCTTCTTTTCAACCAGTTTTCACTTCTGGATTTGATCCTTCTCATTATTCATTTATAATCATGGATAGATGGGGAGAGATCGTTTGTCATACAAATAATTATAATGATGGATGGGACGGAACGTATAAAGGATATAATGCAAGCATTGGAACTTATATTTGGAGTGTTGAATTCAAGGACAAGGTTACAGATAAAATATATTCTGAAAGTGGTTTTTTAAATATTATTCATTAGTTTACCTTTCTATTTAAATAGTTTATTCTAATTTAGTAAGATGAATATTCTTGATAAAATAAAAAAGTACTTTCCGTATTTTATAGATATTTGGCAATATATAATTATCATAGTTATTTTTATTATTGCAGCCATTTTTTTTCTATAAAAAAGAATCGAATAATCCTACAAAAGAATCTATGAGAATTTTGAATGATTATATTTGTATAAACAAAATATAAATTTCGTGGATTTTAATATTGACATTTCTATAGTAATACCTTTATTCAATGAGGTTGAATCCTTAACTGAGTTACATTCTTGGATAAAAAAAGTAATGGATGAGAATAGTTTGTCTTACGAAATTGTTTTTATCGATGATGGAAGCAAAGATGGTTCATGGAAATTAATTGAAGAATTATACAAAAACAATACTGAAATTAGAGGTATTAAATTTCAACGAAATTATGGAAAATCAGCAGCTCTTCAAAAAGGATTTGAGGAAGTTAATGGTCGAATAGTAATTACAATGGATGCTGACCTTCAAGATTCACCTGAAGAAATTCCTGAATTATACAGAATGATAATTGAAGATGACTTTGACATTGTTTCCGGATGGAAAAAGAAAAGATATGACCCAATTACTAAAACAATACCTACAAAACTATATAATTGGGCAGCAAGAAAATTAACAGGGATTCAATTGCATGATTTTAATTGTGGTTTAAAAGCTTATAAATATGAAGTTGTAAAGAGCATTGAACTATATGGTGATATGCACCGGTATATTCCACCGCTAGCAAAATTTGCCGGTTTTTCAAATATCGGAGAAAAAGTAGTTCAGCATCAATCTAGAAAATTTGGAACTACAAAATTTGGAATGAATCGTTTTTTGAATGGTCCACTTGATTTACTTACCGTAGTATTTATGGGTAAATTTGGAAAAAAACCAATGCATTTTTTTGGAGCTATAGGTACTTTTCTTTTTATTATTGGATTTGGCTTTGCTTTATATTTAGGAATAGATAAACTTTTCATAGATCAAACTTCTAGATTAATTGCAGATAGAACAGAATTTTATATTTCTATAGTAGCAATGATTATAGGTTCCCAATTCTTTCTAGCAGGTTTTTTAGCAGAATTAATTGGAAGAAATTCATCTACTAGGAATCAATATTTAATAGAAAAAGTAATTTAATTAGCATGCTTGATTGGAATATTGATTCTACTTGGACACTTTTTCTGGACCGAGATGGTGTCATAAATAAGCGTATAATGGGGGGCTATGTAACTTCAATTGATTCGTTTAATTTTATAGATGGAGTGCCTGAAGCAATTTCTAAATTTTCCGATATTTTTTTAAATATTTTTGTAATTACGAATCAACAAGGAATTGCAAAAAAAATAATGACTGAAAGTAACCTTTTAAGTATTCATCATTATATGACTGAAGAATTAAAAAAACATGGCGGTATAATTACAAAATGTTTTTACGCTCCAGGATTTAAGAATGAATTTAATTCAATCAGAAAACCAAGTATGGCTATGGGAATAATGGCTAAAAATGATTTTCCGATGACTGATTTCAAAAAATCAATTATGGTTGGTGATACAGATTCAGATATTTTATTTGGTAAAAATCTAGGTATGAAAACTGTTAGAATAAAAACAGAAGAACCAATAT
>CALPSU020000157.1 GCA_943326315.2 Chryseobacterium gleum | reverse complement strand
CTTATAAATCCAATTATTCCCTCTAATTTCTTTTTTTCTTTATGGACATCAATGCCATTAATTAAAACAGAGCCTTTAGAGGGGGAGAGATTCCCGTTTAAAATATTTAAAAAAGTTGATTTTCCAGCACCAGAACCTCCCATAATCCCGAAAAGCTTCCCGGATTCTTCAATGAAATTCATGTTCTGAATTCCAATTTTACCGCTTTTAAAAGAATATTCTAAATCGGAAACCTTAAATGTTATTTTATCTAATTGATTTTTATTAATATATGGTGAAATTATTTCACTATAATAAATTGGTTGACTTTTTTGAGTCTTTATTGTTGAACCCTGATTTAATATATGCGTTCTATTTGGCACTATTTGACCATTCATTATTAGTTCTTCTGAACCAAAATAACGATAGAATAAAGTGTTTATGCTTTGAATTCTAAGAACTCTTATTTCATTTTGTAATCCTTCAAGAGATATTTTTTTAGAAAATTCTAAGTTGTAATTTTTGTTTGTGATATATAAAATTTCTGTATCGTCAATTATTTCAATTACTTTATTTTCTAAAAATAATTTAAGTAATTCAAATTCTTCATTTGAGACGTTAAACATTTCTGCAACAGTAGATACAAATATAATTTCTTGATCACTAACTCTTTCGGTTGAATTAATAAATTCAAATAATCTAATTAATACTATAAATTTTTGTCGTTGTGTTAATTCTTGATTTATTTGAGAGCAAATCCGAAGTACTTTTACAGAATTAACGGATGTTCGTTTTTTAAAACTATCTTTTTTATTTTTTAAACCATGGTGGATTTGAATAAATTCACTAAATAAATCAAGGTATTTTTGAACAGATAATGAATTTAATTCGGAACGTAAAAAAGATTCTACAACTGCAGAATCTTCTCTAAAACTAATTAATATTTGATTATCACTAGTACTTAATTCTTCAGAAGATTCATCTGAAACAATATCTACCTTTGCAATTATTGCAAAGAGCTGCATTAATGCCCGAAGAATCTTTTCACTCATTTTTAAATAATCAATTTATTGTTTGAATCCAATTAACATCACAGCACAGCCTGTTATTTTTTTATCAAGATCAAGTTCTGTTTCGATTAATACAGGGATAGTGTTTGGAACTTTAAAATCCCAATATGGTGAATTTTTGTGATTTTTATTAGTGAAAATAATGTTCCCTTTAAGATCTTTAACAGTGAAAATAACGTAATCTTCTTCTGTACCCGCGCTTGCACTAATCCTATATATAGACCCCCCAAAAAAAGTTGTTTTAAACTCAGCTTTTTCACGATCTAGAAAAGCAGTATAAACTTGTCCATCAGAAAGGAAGTTTGCATTGTCTTTTTTTAAATTTGCTTTACATGCTTTTATAATTCCATCACAATCTTGTTGAGAAAAAGAATCAAAAGAAAAAATCAATGCAACTAATGAAGTAAATAATATTTTGTTCATGACGTTTTAATTAATTATTGTTTCTCTAATTGAAATAACTTTTTTAGCTATTTCTTTTAATAATTCACTATCAACTTTTACAGTTGTAATATGTTGTAAAGTAGTAGTTTTGTTTTTATCATCTGTTTTAGGTTTGATATAAGTATAATCAACTGTAATTTTATCAAAACTAGTTTTTAAATCTTTGAAATGTAACAATAATTCATCATTTATACCTTTTTCATTATATTCAGTAAGAATTTCGATTATAGTCGATAAAGTTTGTTGTTGACCTCCAATTCTTTCGATTATTTTTTGATTTTTAAATGACTTATTTATTTCACAAACGAAAAACAATGATTCAATCCAACCTCCTGTTAAAATAAGTGCTGAAGTTTGTTTTCTTTTGGCAGATTTTAAAAAACTATCACCATTTCTAAAGGCTTCAGAAACAATTACTAAAACAGAATCATCAATAGTTTTGTTTTTTTCAAAACGAGTTAAAAATGATTTATCAAAGATTCCATTTAAACCTAATTTATTAGTCAAAGACTCTACTGCAGATAAGCAATTTAAAGAAGCGCTATTTTGATTACTCACACTTGCATATCCTAAATCGGTTCCATAAACACCAAGATTTAAAGCTTGTTTAAACTCATTATTATAATTGTTTAAATTCTTAGTGTCATTTATCAAATCCTGATTAAATGGTGCATTAATCTCCTTTAATAAGAGAGCCATCTGAATTGGTGATGGTATACTGAAAATTTTACCATCAAATTCTGTGTTAAGTGAGCTTTTACTGTCTAAAACATCAGTGTCAATCACATTTTTTGAATCTGAATCTCCATCCCCACAAGAAAAAAAAAGTATTCCAGTCAAAAAAAATGGAATAACCTTTGCTAAATTTATTTTCATAATTAAGTAAATATTTATTCTTTAATACGCTAAAGTAATAATAATTAGCTCTAGTAACAATTTTTAAAATAAAAAATATATTTAGTCATCTCTATTAAAAATGGTAATCATAATTTGTTTTTGTTTTTTAACTTTGTAAAAAAGAACATGATGAATAGTCGTCCTCGAAGAAATAGAAAAAGCATGGCAATTCGTGCAATGGTAGAAGAAACAAAATTAGGAGCTGAAAACTTGATTTATCCTATTTTTTTAGAAGATGGAGTTAAAATAAAAACTGAAATTAAATCATTGCCAAATAATTATAGATGGTCGCTTGATTTACTTCTTCCCGAAGTTGAAGAATGTTTAAATTTAGGCGTTACTACGTTTGATATTTTCCCTGCAGTTTCAGAACATTTAAAAGACGTAACTGCTACATATAGTTATGCTGAAGAAAACTTTTATCTTCATGCTATTCGGAAACTAAAGGAGACTTTTCCCGAAATTGTTATAATGAGTGATGTTGCAATGGATCCTTATTCATCTGATGGACATGACGGACTTGTCGAAAATGGAATAATTCTGAATGATGAAACGCTACCTATTCTAGCCAAAATGTCCATTGCCCAAGCCCAAGCTGGTGTTGATATCATAGGACCATCTGATATGATGGATGGTAGAGTAGGTTTTATACGTAACGCGCTAGATTCAAATGGATATACTGATGTTAGCATAATGTCTTATACAGCAAAATATGCTAGTGCATTTTACGGTCCATTCAGAGATGCTTTAAATTCTGCTCCTAAAGCTGGTGATAAAAAAACTTACCAAATGAATCCAGCAAATAAAAGAGAGGCATTAATTGAGGCTGAATTAGATTATAATGAAGGAGCAGATTTTTTAATGGTAAAGCCAGCACTTTGTTATTTAGATATAATTCATGTTTTGAAAGAAAATTTTAATATTCCAATTACAGCGTATAATGTTAGTGGGGAGTGTGCAATGGTTTATGCAGCTTCTCAAAACGGTTGGTTAAATTACGAAGCTACAATGTCGGAAATGCTTTTAAGTATTAGAAGGGCAGGAGCTGATGGAATACTAACTTATTTTGCCAAAGATTTCGCTAAGCTTATTAAACGATAGTACTTTGAAACTTATTTAACAGATTTTTGATTCATAAAAAAAACCGTGAGAAACTAATCCCACGGTTTTTTTATTTTATTTTTTAACCTGTCAACTTATTTTAAGTCAAGTCAAAATGTTGTTTTTTATTTACCAATAGTAGAGAAGAAAACAGCAGCTTGCTTATCCGTAGGGTCGAGTAATTTAACTTTTTCCCAATAAATTTTAGCTTGATCAATGTCCTTACCTTCTTTAGAGTTAACAAAATAATCACCTAGATATTTCGCTGCTTCAATTATTGACTTTTTATTTGCTGGGGCATTGAATTCTTCTGGTGTCAAAAGTTCAATGTATTTAATAAAATAATCTTTCGCCAAACCCTTTTTCTCTGTATCAAGATTGTATTTAGATCGAGCTCTCCATAAATAGGCTGGGGCATATGTAGGTGATCTTAAGTTAACACCTGCATAACAAGAGTCAGCAAGTTTATAGTCTTTCAATCCCCAGTAATATGACTTCCCTAAATCATTTAATTCCGCAACAGTTAAATTTAAAAATGATCCTTTGGATTTTAAATTATATGCGATAATTGCTTCATTATATTTTTTTGCTTTGCTATACATTTTAGCAACATCCCCCATTAACTCAAAATTCTTATCAATATCCAAGGTGTATGCTTTTTCTAATTCAATAATTGCTAATGAGTCACTTCCATTTTTAGATAGTAATAAACCTTTATATTTATAATCAGTTGCTAAGATTTTATCAGATGGAACTATTTTAAAGAATTTATCACTAGATTCTATTCCCTTTAAATAGTTTGTTTTTAAATCATTTTCTGTACATTCGAAGTAAGAATAGGTCAACATTCTTTCAATATAATAATTATTAAATCCATTATTCTGAACGGTTAATAATTCTGGGATAGCTTCACAGTATTTCTTACCCGAAAAAAGAGAAGTTGCATATCTATATCTAGATTCTGTATTATTGTTTAATGCTAGATATTTTTTCCAATTTTCAATCGCTTTAGAGGATTGATCAAATCTCATATTTAATTCAGCATTTTCTCTATATGCTGGTGCGTAAGTTGGGTCAAGCAATTGAGCTTCTTTATATTTAGAATTTGCTAATTCATAATTTTTTGCTCTTTGGTATAATTTTGCAGTTCTAACTATTGCTTTTGGAGATTTTGGATTTAACTCTAAAGCTAAATTATAATTCTTAATAGCAGGACTTCCGTTTTCAGGAGTTTTTTCGTTCAAAGCATCTCCTAGCAACAAAAAAGCATCTGGATTTTTAGGATCTAATTTAATTGACTTCTCTAACAAAGATATTGCAGCATCTAATTTTTTATATTTCGGAGTCTCAATGTATATAGAGGCAACCTGTCGCATAACTTCAGTATTTTTATTTTTAGTTAAAGTAAATGCTTTAGAAATAAAAACATTAGCAGATGTTGTATCACCTTTAAACCAAAGATACTTTCCTAAACCGACATAATTTAAAGGATTTAAAGGATCTACTTCTGAACCTTTTTTCCATATAATATTAGCTGAATCTAAATCATCATGTTTACAAGCATTTTCGCCATAGTAGAAATAATAATCAGCCCTAGTAGGTTCTTTTAAAATTAAAGCACGAAAATTTTCTCCTGCTAAATCGAAACGTTCGTTTTCTGTTTTTTTTACTGCTTCATCTAGCGTTTGAGAAAATGAAGCGGACCCTAAAAGGGTTGACAAAACTAATACTTTGTATTTTTTCATATTAAATTACATTTAAAACAATCTTAATTGGCATAATCAATAGTCTTGCCAAAACATCATTTTTTAAGCATAAAACTAATTATTATTTAGTAATTGATAGCTATTAATTAGATATTATTGTATTTTAATTTGCATCATGCGAATTGGAGAATGAGAAGGTACTAAACATGATTTTTGAATTATTAATTGACCTTTTTCACCAATCAAAAAATTCACAAACCCAGTATTTAATCCTGATTTACTTCCTTTGTTTATTGACCATAACTCTCGAGTTAAAGGATATTCTTTTGTATAAATGTAAGCTTGGTAAGGCTTAAAGAATTCAGATTTTTGATCCTTTGCAATACTTACAACTTTTATACCTTTTAGAAAATCTAAAACTTCAGAATCGTCTTCATCACTTATCCAATTTACTCCAATAACCCCAATTGAATTTGGATGTGTTTTAACGTAATCTATTACTTCTTCATTTGATTTAACAGCAAATACGTTAGAAGGAATAGGGGAGTTGTCAGTAAGTTCTCTTAGGTAGCTAAAATTTGCAGAGTTTTGATTATCAAAAACGACGCTTATTTCAGTTTTCAAGCTTTTCCATTTATGAATTTCTCCTTTTAATATTTTATTCAACATAGAAACTGTTAGCATTGAATCAGGATTATTAGGATGAATAATTAATGCAATTGCATCATCAGCTATTTTTTCACTTCTTACTTCAACTTGATTTCTTTTTAATTTAATTTTTTCATCTTTAGTGAAATCTCTTGTTATAAAAATAGTTTTAGTTTTATTTTTTATAAAAGATTCAATAGCCTTTTGCTCCGTACAATAGTTGTCTTCAATGTTAGCTTTAGGAAACTGACTTTCAAAAGTGTAAATGCTTGTTTTAAATAATGGTTTAAAGGATTCTTCTATATAAACTGGAATTTTCCCTCTACTATGCGACTCCGTTTGATATGCGAATGGATTTTGGCTATTATCGCAAGAATT
>CALPSU020000156.1 GCA_943326315.2 Chryseobacterium gleum | reverse complement strand
TTGAAATTTAAGCACTTTCTAACTCCTGGCGCCTTTTTAGCAATAAAAGGAAGAATAGAAGTTCCGGCAAGAAGATCAGAATTAGAATTTGTTATTCAATCTATCGATATGCTTCAAGGTCTTCGAGAGCAAAGAGCAAGTAGTCTTCATATAAAAATCAATGCAAAAGCTATCGACCAAATAATGATTGCAGATTTAAATAAATTACTTTTAGCTAACGAAGGAAATTGCACTCTCCATTTTACGATATTCGATGGTTTAGATGGTGTTGAAGTAAAAATGCCTTCAAAATCGATTAAAATAGATCCTAATAATCAATTATTTAGTGAGTTAAAGAAATTTAATTTGGAGTTTGAGATTAAATAGGTTTGTTTTTTTTAACCACAGAGTTTTAAGGAGGATAGCACAGAGTGGATCACAGAGTTTTTAGTTATTTAAAATCTTGCAAAATACATTCTACGGAATATCCTTTTGCTCTTAACAAATCTACTAAGCCATATTTAACAGGTAAAACATGTCCAATCCCAACTGCAATAAATAAACTTTTCTTTTTCATAATTGGCTCAAATTTTATAATCCAATCAAAATTACGATCCATACACATTGCTGAAAAACAAGCTCTTTGAGATGGTGTCATCAATTCCATTGGTCCACACAATTCAGAATCTCCATTTAAATATAAATCATCCCCATTCAATGCTATTTGTTTAATGTTTTTCGAGAAAAAATCACCAATAAAATAGTCAAATTCTTCTTGAACTGAAACTAAACTGAAATGTTTTTTTAATCCCTTAACCTTTTCTAAACCTCTAACTGGAATATGTTTTCTTGACGCATAAATCCTTAAAGAATCATCTAATTTATAAACATTTGAATTTTTATTTAGGATTTTTCTTGAATTATCTATTGTAACCTGTGATAATATCGTTGGTCGAAACTTTGTCCAAATACTATATTCTGTTCGACTCATATGTAAACTATCAAAACAAATTCTTTTTAATTTATCAATTTTAGCAACATCAATATTTGATTCGAAAGATTTCAACCAAGGATTAAACATCATTGGCATCATTTTAAATGTTGAAAATAATTCTTTTTCAGATTCCCAATAAAACCTTGATGATTTTAATATCGTTTGTTTTATAATTAAAGGAATTTTAAGCGTGTCACTAATTTGATGGTTTGTTCCAACTAAATAAGAAGTGTCTTTTAGACCATTTCCTGTTATCCTCCATAATATTCCAACATTTTGAGAATAAGAAAAATTACAAAAAATAAAAATTGATAAAATAAATAAAAGTCTTTTTTGAAGCATTTGATTTGTTTTATAGTTAGGTCAAAGGTATACTTTTTTAAAATAACACCAAAAAACTTTGTGTTACTCCGTAAAAAACTCAGTGTTCTCTGTGTTTAAGAAAGAATAAAAAATCAAAACATTTCTAATTCAAAAGAAAAAACTCTGTGTTACTCCGTGAAAGACTCATTTTCTCTGTGGTTAAACCTTAAAACAATTCTCTCAATTCAATTAATTCATTAACCTTTTCTGAATTTCCTACTTCTTGGAATGATGCGATTAAATTGGTTAACATTCTTTTAATGATCGCTGTATTAGAGCAAGGCTCAAAATAATCTCTTGAATGTGGTTGATTGATACCATCCAAAAATTCTTTTATTTCCTCTGCATCGAAAATACTTCCTTTTGAAAAAGGGTTGATGTAAAATAAAACACCAAAGTCGTTTGTATCTGGAAGAAACTGATTTACAGCAAATTCATCCATATAAGCCAAAATAAAATGGTTCGGTAGATTTACTCCATAAATTGGAATATTTAAGTTTTGAGCTAAAATACTATACAATAAACTAAGACTTAAGGGATTTCCTTTTTTAGTTTCAATAACAGTATTAATATAAGAGTTTAAAGGAGAATGAAATGTTTTTGCATTACCTTGAAAATGATGCATTCCAAAAAACACCTTATTTATTATTCTAACTTTTTCTAATGCTGTTTGTTTGTTGTTAATTTCCAACCAAATATCTTTTTGAATTGCATCAATTTGATTTCTCAATTGTACTTCATCTAGTCCTGGATATTGGTATTTAGCAACTACAATTGCTCCAGATAATAAATCTTTTTCTGAAGAATTAATCCAAGATTTTAACTTCCTTTTCGTTTCTTCAAATTGAATTTCATGTATTAAGCTTTCAATTCTACTTTGGAATAAAAGTCCAAAATCTTGATCTTCCCAAGAATTTTCTAGATAAGGAATAGCTTCTGGTCCATACGTCAATAATCGATCATGAATATGCTCATATATTGATTCATCTGGATCATCAATCAAGTTTATTAATGCTAATATGGAATCCTTTTTTACCATGAAGCAAATTTAGATTACTTAAGCCTTACTTTTAAAACACATTCATTTTCTTTTTCAGAGTGAATTGTTAATTAAGTTTAAGTTACGGAAAAAATGCTGTTTTTCAAATTAAAAAATGGACAAAAAACAAACCATCTTCTTAATTTCCTCCTTTTTTCTTGGTTGAAGTATAACCTTCTTTTATCAAAAGTTCAAAGATTTTATCTTTAAAATTACCTTGAATCATTATCTCCCCGTCTTTAGCTGTTCCGCCGCCACCACACTTTGTTTTCAATAATTTACCCAGATCTTTCAAATCTTCCTCAGAACCAATAAAACCTTCAATTAAAGTTACTTCTTTACCAGCTCTTTGTTTTCTATCAATTGAAACATATATTTTCTGCTGATTATTTGGCAAAGTACCTACCTCCTCTTCTTCTTCACTTTCGTAACTGAAATTTGGATTAGTTGAGTAAACAACATTAATTCTTTCTGATTTTGATTTTTTTGCCATATAAGAGCTAATTTTAAAACCTAGAGTCAACTATATTAGTCTAGTCTATTTATTGTAACTTCAATTGAGAAAAAAGATAATAAAGAATTAATTGGTGAAAAGCGGTATTTAAGTTCATTATTCGATTTCATTTTTAAGGTAATAAAACCCAGCCCTGCACCTCCTTTTTCAGAAAAAACACCCTCTGTCAAAACTTTATTATAAAGAAATTTTACTCCTTCACTATTTAAATCATTTAAATCATCAATTTGAGACGAAATAGATTGAATAGCATTTGAATTTACTAAATTTCCGAAAACTATCTTATATTTTGAGATATCTTTACTTACAATCAAAAAACCAATTTTATTGTTTAATTCATCTTCTTTTCCGTGTATTCGAATATTTTGAAGACCTTCTATTAGAATTGAGAAAACACGTTTAATTAGAACCTTTTTATCTCCTGAAGACCTCATCAATTCTTCATTCCCATCCACTAAACTATTAACTAAATCTTGAGAAAAAACGCCGCAATGAGAAATCACAATAGCATTATTCTCATTGGATTTAAATAAATTTAAATCCTCTTTAAAATAGTGCTTAATTTGACTTTCAATAACGCTCTCTTTGATCTTCATTTTATGTTTAGCAATTCTCAGATAAGCTAAATTATTTTAAATATTTAAATAATCCTAATTTTTAAATATTTAAGGATGTTTTTCTACTATTTCAGCAACTATTCTTGATACAGCAGGACAAATTTCAGAATTCTTTAATGTTAAATCTAAAATCTGAAACATGTTCTTCCTATTTGTATGCGGATATTCCCTACATGCCAAAGGTCTGTCTTCATAAATATCACATTTATTATCTGCACCTAAAAATGTGCATGGCGATGATTTTAAAACATAATCTCTATCTTCATCCATTCTTAAATAGGTAGAAATAAATTGCATTTCATTTATTCTAAATCTTTTAGAAATTCTTTTAATATCAACATCCCTAAATATCGGACTTGTAGTTTTACAGCAATTAGCACATGACAAGCAATCTATTTTATTAAATGCCTTATCATGTAAATTTTCAAATAATTCATCAATAAATTTAGGTTTTTTCTTTTTTAATCTCTGTAACGTTTTTTCAATTACTTTATAATCTAAAACTGCCTGATTAAGATCTTCTTGATACTTCATTTTATACTAAATTGTTTTCTCTAAAAAAGAGTGATGATGAGCAAAAGGTATTTATATTTGTTACAAATTTACGTAATTCATGTATAAGTTTGATTTAATTGTTATAGGCGGTGGACCAGCAGGTTATGCAGCAGCAATGAGAGGTATAGATTTCGGTAAAAAAGTATGTTTAATCGAGAAAAATAGAATTGGAGGGTCAGGCGTATATAATGGTGCATTATCTTCTAAAACATTATGGGAATTATCTTCACGCATTGCTAGTGTAAACGAAACAATTATCTCTAATGGCCGTTCACCGTTTGAAATATCTTGGAAAGATGTACAAAAAACGATTGACGAGGCAGTTTTTGAACGTAAATTTCAGTATTCATGCCATATCAAACTTCTTCAAACTGAATCTATGCATAAATTGTTGCATTACGAAAGAGGAGATGCAAAGTTACTATCTAAAAATGAAATTCAAATTTCACATGAAGGAACCGAAAAAGTTATTTGGGGAGAAAATATTATAATTGCAACAGGAAGTAGACCTAGAATGGATCCATCGATAATTTGCGATCACAAAACCATTCTTACAAGCGATACAATAGAACACATCGAAGACTATCCTAAAAGTCTAGTTATCGTTGGTGCTGGGGTTATCGGTTGTGAATATGCTACAATGTTTTCAAATTTCGGAAAAACTAAAGTTTATATTATAGATCGTCAAGAAAGAATATTACCTTTTGAAGATGAAGATGTCTCTAAATTAGTTGCTGCAAATCTAGAAAAAAAGGGGGTGACTATTCATCACAATGCTAAACTAGAAAGAATGGTCACTATTGGAAACGAAGTTGAATATGAACTTTCTTATCCTGATGGTACAAAAGAAATTATTCGAGTTGAAAAAGCTTTACTTTCTATAGGAAGAATTCCAAATGTTGAAAATATTGGACTTGAAAATGCAGGTGTTTTAATGTCTAAAAGAGGACTTCATATTGGGGATGAAGATACTCAAACAAATATTCCAAATATTTATGCAGCTGGAGATGTATCAGGCAGAATAGCATTGGTAAATGTTGGTGAAATTGAAGGAAGACATGCTGTTGAAAAAGCATTTAAAGGAAATAAAGGTCCGTTAAGTTATGACAATATATGTACAATTATGTTTTTACAACCAGAAGTCGCTTCGGTAGGAATAAACGAACAATATTGTATCGAAAATAACATACCTGTAAAAGTTGTAAAAGTTGACTATTCTGTAATTGCAAGAGCTATAGCAATGCGACAAACAGAAGGTTTTTTTAAAATTATAGTTACAAATGATGCTGAAATGAAAATTTTAGGAATGAGGGTTGTTGGTGCTCATGCTTCTACAGCTATACAAGGAGTAGCTTTATTAATAAAAATGGATGCTTCTATTTCAACATTAGCCGAATTAATTCATCCACATCCTTCAATAGTTGAAGGTATCCAAGAATGCGCAAGAATGCTATTAAATAAATCTATATTTAAATCTTCCGTTTTTAAAGATAAATTGGCTTGTTACTCATTAGTTGATGGTATAAAAACTCCCTTGGAAAGACTATAAGCTAGGTATTAGGTGTTAGGTTTTAGTTATTAGGCTGTGTAGGTGTTTATCTATTAGTTGTTAGGTTTTAGTTATTAGGTTGCGTAGGTCAGAATTGGAAATGAATCAGTGATTAGGTTTTAGCTAATAGACTGTGAAGGTTAGATTTGGAAATGAATAAGGTTTTTTAGTTATTTTGAGGACAGAATAAACAAGTATTGAAAATAACTTTTTTCTATTTTCACACTTTTCGGGATAGTGTCCTATTTACACACTTTTCGAGATAGTGTCAACAATAACCTACACAGACCTAAAACCTAATAACTAATAACTAAAAACTAAAAATCTACTTCCCTTTTAACTCCATTGCTTTTAACGTATTAATCATTAATGAAGCAATTGTCATTGGTCCTACTCCACCTGGAACTGGAGTGATGAACGAGCATTTTGGCGCTACGTTTTCGAAATCAACATCACCAGATAAATACCAACCTCTTGCTCTTGAATCATCTAAAACTCTTGTAGTTCCTACATCAATTATTACAGCTCCTTCTTTTACCATATCAGCAGTAACAAATCCAGGTTTTCCAATTGCAGCTATTAATATATCAGCATTCAAACAAATTTCTTTTAGATTTTTTGTTTTACTATG
>CALPSU020000155.1 GCA_943326315.2 Chryseobacterium gleum | reverse complement strand
AAAGTTGTTGTGTTTGCACATTGACCAATTGTAGGTGTAAAAGTATAAATGGTGGTTGAAGTGTTATCTATACTTGGAGACCATGCACCATTGATTGCATCGTTAGAAGTGGTTGGTAAAGGAGATATTGTTCCTCCTGAACAAATAGCTGGCACCGCTGTAAAAGTTGGTGTTATAGTAGGGTTTACTGTTATTGTTAATGTTGTTGTATTTGCACACTGACCTGTTGTTGGAGTAAATGTGTACATAGTAGTTGCTGTATTATTAAGAGCTGGTGACCAACTACCAGTAATTGAATTATTGGATGTGTTAGGTAAAGTAGATATAGTTCCTCCTGAACAAATTGCTGGAACCGCTGTAAATGTTGGAATTGTGCCCAAACTATTAACGGAAATAGTTAAAGTCGTAGTAGTTGCACACTGACCTGTTGTTGGAGTAAAAGTATAAATAGTGGTTGCAGTATTATCTATACTAGGCGACCAAGCCCCATTAATTGCATTATTTGAAGTGGTTGGCAAAGCAGATATAGTTCCTCCTGAACAAATAGCTGGCACCGCTGTAAAAGTTGGAGTGATAGGAGGATTTACTGTTACTGTTAAAGTCGTAGTATTTGCACACTGCCCAGTTGTAGGTGTAAATGTGTAAATAGCTGTTGCAGTATTATCTATACTAGGCGACCATACCCCATTGATTGCATTGTTGGATGTGGTTGGTAAAGCAGTTATAGTTCCTCCTGAACAAATAGCTGGCACCGCTGTAAAAGTAGGGTTTATAGTAGGGTTTACTGTTATTGTTAAAGTCGTAGTATTTGCACACTGACCGGTTGTAGGAGTAAAAGTATAAATAGTGGTTGCAGTATTATCTAAATTAGGCGACCATGCCCCATTGATTGCATTATTTGAAGTAGTTGGCAAAGTAGATATTGTACCTCCTGAGCAAATAGCAGTAACCGCTGTAAATGTTGGTGTAAAAGTGGGGTTTACTGTTATTGTTAAAGTTGTTGTATTTGCACACTGACCAGTTGTTGGAGTAAAAGTATAAATAGTGGTTGCAGTATTATCTATACTAGGCGACCATGCCCCATTGATTGTATTATTTGAAGTGGTTGGCAAAGCAGATATAGTTCCTCCTGAACAAATAGCTGGAACCGCTGTAAAAGTAGGGGTTATAGTAGGGCTTACTGTTACCGTTAAAGGCGCGCGAGTGCTTTCACAACCTGTAGGTGTAATCTGAGAAACATAATAAATTACACTTCCAACAGTTCCTGTCAAAGGAGTTGGTATTGAAGAAGCTGTGCTACCAGTTGCATTTGTACCATACCAATTAAGTGTATTTCCTGCAATAGGTGAGGCTGACAATGCTATTGCAGGTGCGTCTTGGCAATATGAAACATTTGTAACTGTAGGTGGTATGGGCCCAGGTGTAACATTAATTGTTATTGGAGAAGCACATGAACTGATACCATCAGTTATAACAGCATAATAAGTTGTAGTAGTTGAAGGTGATACAGTTGTTGAAATCGGAGATGTATTTGATGTTTCTAGAATAGTTCCTGTTGGAGAACCTTCACGAATTGTTATTGTTATTGGATTAGGTGCAACTATCTTAATATTGTCTAATCCCCAATGATCAGTTTCGTCACCTGAAACATCATTTTGAATCCATCTAAACCTTGTATTTGCAGTCCTAGCAGCAGCAGGAATTTGAAAAAAATACCCCTGCCAACTTTGAATATTATCTGAACCTTCTGTATAATACTTTGGGAAGAAATAATGTACAGTAACCCATGTGGTCCCATTAGTTGAATATTGTAAATAAACACCTTCTGTAGCCTCATCAGGTCCTTCACAAGGCTTTGCTCCATCTTGTTCAGCAAAATCAATTTCAAAATAAATCGAACCACCCAATGTTAAATTAAAAGGTATTGATGTAAAAGTCCTCGGACTACTATTAACACCAACCCAAAAATGTGGTGTTCCATCTAAACCACTCCCGCAGGGGTTATCAAATCTTGAATTAATTGAACTTTCCCATCCATTACCATTTTGAGAATTGTTAAAGTTGTTATTCAATAACAATGAAGATAGTTCTCCATTAGCACTGAGTAATACACTTTCACTAGGACATATTGAAGATTTGTCCGCAGTAATATTTATGTTACATGCATTAGTAGGAGGAGGTATTAAGCAACTTATATTTGCTGAAAATCCAGCACGCCCACCCCATCTTCTCTTAAACTGAATTGTTAAAGCTCCACCGGATGAACAAACCATCCCAGGACCACTAAAATCAAACGGTGAACCACTTGGATTAGCAATCCAAGCACCAGTTGCTCCATAAATTAATGGAGATGTGGTAGCTGCTCCATCATAGAAATTTACATAATCCATGTCAGGGTAATGTGTTCCGGTCCAAGGATCTAAATCCCATAATGTAAAATCTAAACAAACTCCTTCGCCAACATTTGGAGATTGTATTGTTATCGTTTGAGTTGCTCCAGATGTATAGTTGCCTGAAACATTGTCTGTAAGTATACCGGTACAATTATTAACTGTTACTGTTTGTCCATTATTTGTAGTCATATTATATTGAGAAAATACAATATCATTGTAAAATGGTATTAATAATATCAATATAAAAAATTTTAAATTCATTTTATTTATTTTTATAGCAATAAAAAAATTTATCAATTTACCTAACGAAAAATTAACAAAAAGGGTTGCTTTTAAATTTTAGATTTTGTTTTATTATTAATAAATTTAAATATTTCATAATTTAAAACTCAAAAAAAATGGTTACGAGCAACTTTTTGATGTCTAAAACAGTATTATGAGAGAAATGGTTGTTAGATATTGGTAAATGGTTTAAAAAAATATCGATTTAATTTAAATGGATATTTTTAATACTTTCACAAAAATATCTTAATTTAGCACAAAATATGATGTCACAATACAAATATAATCTTGTTTTTATTTTACTTTTTAGTTTAAGTTTTGGGGTGTATTCTCAGTCTAACTTGAATAAATTCAATGATTTAGCATTTGATTCGTTAGAAAACCATTCACCAAAAACCATAGATTATGCAAATGACCTTTTAAAATTAACTAAAGGGAATCACACTTCTGTTTATGCGATAAATGCATATACCATTTTAGGAATCATAAATAAAGATAAGGGGTATTATGTTTCTTCGCTTAATTACTATTTGAAGGCTTTAAATGCAGCAGAAAAGAAAAAAGATAATGGCAGAATCTCAGCTGCAAAGAATAATATTGGAGTAATTTATCGTTTACAAGGAGATTTGAAATTTGCGATTAAATATTTCTCGGAAAGTTTAAAAATTGAAGAAAAATTAAATGATCCCTTACAAAAGTCTATTCGTTATTATAATCTAGGTGATTGTTACAAAGAATTAGATAGTTTTGATTTAGCACTTTCTTATTTTAGTAATTCATTAATTATTGAGCAAAAAAGCAATCAAATTGAAGGGGAGATTTATGCGTTTTTAGGAATAGCGGAAGTGTATTTAGAAATAGGTCAAATAATTGATGCCAAGCGTATTTTAGATAGAATTAAATTGAAGTTGAACTATAAATTTATTGAGTGTGCGATATTATATGATAAATTATTAGGAAGATATTTATTCAAACAAAACGATTTTAAGGCAGCTCTTGAAACACTTCAGAAGGCTGAAGAATTATCTAGAAAAAATAATTTCCCGATACATTTACTAGAAATATACAAAGTAGAGATTCAGATTTTAGAGAATCAAAAACTATGGCCTCAAGTAGCATTTAAATATAAGCAATATACGGATTTAAGTCAAAAACTAACTGCAACTGAAATAAAAAATAAAGTAAATGATTTGATGTATAGTAACGAGCTCCACAAAAGAGAAATTGAAATTTCATTGATTGAAGGAGAAAGAAATTTTGCAAATAAATTGAATCTTTACAATAATAAAGTTTTATGGTTTTTAGTGTTGTTATTAATTAGTGTTGTAGGATTTGTATTCTATGGTTTTAAAAATCATAAAAAATAATATTGTTTGTATTTATGAAACTAAGTTTAAAAAATTCCTTTTATTTCGCTATTTATCAAATTGTTTTATTGTGGTTTTTTGATATTTTTTCATTTTTTAGTGAACCAAAAAAAGCAATATACACTTATAGTGTAGCTTTTGTGTTATTAGTTATTATTCACTTTTTGACATTATTTATTATATTAAAAACTTCGGAAGGGAAAAAAAATAATAGATTGTTTAATTCTATATCATATATATTTTCCGCATTATTTTCCGCAATATTCTTTTGGTCTATTTTTGATGGAGAACTTTCCATATTACTAATTGTAATTTCAGCATTTACTATTCCAGCATTATTACCAGCTATAATTTTCTTTTTGAAAAGTATTTTTCAGGAAAACGAATCTGAGTTAATAGTTTCAAATAACTCTTCGAAAGAAAAAAATGAAATCATTTCTCCAATTGAAGAAAAATTAGAAGAGCTACATTTTATTTTAGAAAACGAAAGTGGTAAAGTTTTATTGGATGTATTTATCAGCCAAATAATATGTTTCGAAGCAAATGATAATTATGTTGTTACATATTTTATGAATAAGCAAAATGAATTAAAAAAGTCTATGGAACGTATTTCTTTAAAAAAGATTGAAGAAATACTAAGTAATTTAGAAGTTTCAACTTTTAGTAGAGTTCATAAATCTTACTTAATTCACAATGAATTTATAGAAGAAATAAAAGGAAAAGCTCAAGCGCAGAAGATTAAAATGAAAAATTTAGAAATATTAGTACCTGTTTCAAGAACTTTTCAAGTCGCTGCTTTGAAAACATGGTGATAATGATATTTTTATTTTTCTAACATTTCACCACAAATTAATCTATTTTATTAGTTTTCGCTATCGTTTTACGACACTTTCATCTTTTTGTTTTTGAGATATTGAGCGAATAATACCTTTGTACCGTAGATTTTAAAATAAATTTTATTTTTAAGTTTAAAAGTTAAAATTAAACTATAAATTTGCTAAGAAAAAAAAGTTAAAGTTAATTGATAAAATGAAAAATAGTTTAAACATAATAAATGTCATTTCTGTCATTATTATTAATCTCGATTAATGGGAAAGTAACTATTGTATATAAACTTAGGAGCCTTTCTCAAATTGAGAAGGGCTTTTTTTTTAAAGAATTTAAAAGGTAAAATATAACCTTTATAGAAATAAATAGTAACGATTAAATATAAATTTAGAAAGTATGTATTATAATGAATCAACAATCGTTTTTCTTGATGGAGAATTTTTAAAGGCTTCAGATGTTAAAACTGGACTTTATAGCCAAACAATGCATTATGGAAATGGTGTTTTCGAAGGGATTAGATCTTACAATACACCTGATGGAGTTCGTATTTTTAAAGCAAAAGAACATTTTGATAGGCTACACGCTTCTGCTGAAAAAATGCATATTAAATTAAATTTAACTTCGGAGGAACTTGAACATGCAGCTTATAAAGTACTCGAAAAAAATAATTTAACGGATGCTTATATTCGCCCATTAGTATATCTTGGAGAGAATATGTCTTTAACGCCTACAGACGTTGTTCATGTTGCAATTGTTGCTTGGAAATGGGGGAATTTATTTGGAGATGATATGTTGAACGTTATGCTTTCTTCTTTTCAAAGACCAAATCCAAAATCTTGTCATGTGGAAGCTAAAGTAGTAGGACATTACACAAATAGTATTTTAGCGACAACTGAAGCGAAACAAAAAGGTTTTCATGAAGCTTTATTAACCGATATGAATGGTTTCATAGCTGAAGGTCCAGGGGCAAATTTTTTCATGGAAAAAGATGGTAAATTTATTACTTGTCCTTTAGGGAATATATTATCAGGAATTACCCGCTCAACTGTTTTTGAATTAGCAAAAGAATTAAAATTTGAAGTGGAAGAACGTTTTTTCAAACCTGAGGAAATTTACAGTGCTGACGCAGCTTTCTTTTGTGGAACGGCAGCTGAAATTGCAGGAATTAAAAAGTTCAATGAGTATGAGTTTCCATTGGCTTGGGAGGATTCAAATAGTCAATTAATTCAACGCGCTTATCAGCGAAGAGTTGCTAGTAACGAATATGTAAATTTATATATATAAACTATTTCTGATGGTATTAAATAAATACAGTAGAACAATTACGCAAAACGAAACACAACCTGCTGGACAAGCAATGTTATATGGCATCGGTTT
>CALPSU020000154.1 GCA_943326315.2 Chryseobacterium gleum | reverse complement strand
ATTGGATGAATACATTCGTCCTGCAGTTGAAGGTGATGGTGGAGCAATCGATTTCAGAAGCTATGAAGACGGGGTAGTAACAGTACTTTTAAAAGGTTCTTGTGCAGGTTGTCCTTCTTCTACAGCTACTTTGAAAGGTGGTATTGAAATGCTTTTAAAACAATATATTCCAGAAATTACTTCTGTAGTTGCGGAGAATGAATAAATCATTGATAATTCCTTCACATTGAATTTAATTCATTTCAATGTGAAGGAAATATTTATTAAACACAGCCTAACAACTAATTCCTAAAAACTAACAGCTAATCTCACATCCACGTAAATAAATCAGACAAAAATTTCTTTTCAAATTTTGAGTCACCAATAGATTCTTTCATTTTGGATTTAAATTCGTCAGAAGTCATTACCTTTTTCTTTTTTAAATCTAATTTGATTTTTTCCTCTACATTTGGAATTAATTCAACTGATTTGGCAAAATAGACCACTCCGCCATCTTCTGATGCAACACCTAAAATCGTTCCTGGGAGTCCATAAAAACTTTCTGGTCCTACAGAAGGTAAAATTTCATTCGAAAACCAAACATAAATTTTAGACGTATCACTATTTTCCCAAACAGCTTTTGTACATACATAATTACCGATCATTCTTTTACTGTCTGTGATTTTCCAAATTTTAGGTTGTGTCGAATTTTTTACATACATATCTTGACCATAAATCGTAATCTTCGATAATTTTTCATCTTTTTTAAAGTTTAGCAAAACAGTATTTTTAATTGTTGTCCAACTATACTCTTCTTGAAGATCACTATCAACAGGTTTGAATAAAGATGTAGAATCTGTAAAATATAATTCAAAAAGATCTGTTTTATATTTATTAATCGCCAAAAATTCTTTCATCCACTCATCATCAACACCTTTGAATTTTTTCTCCAAATTCGTTTTTCTTTCAAAAATTATTTTTCCACTTTGATATTGCCCAATCGAATGAAATTGAATCGTTAAAAAGAAAATAATTATTAATCCAAGTTTACCATCCTTCTTCATCGTCACTCTCTTTAGTTTTGTTATTATTAAATTTCAAGGTCAATTTAACTAAAAAATATCTAGATATAATTTTCGTTTTATTATCTGTAATGACATTTGAGTTGACTGATCTATTTGCTGAAATGTTTTGATTTAAAATATCATTACCAATGATACTTAAAATCAAATTATCTGTTTTTAAAAAAGATCTATTTATTTCAGCATTCCAAATTAAATAATTGATATTATAACCATTTGCTCTATTTCCATTCATAGTATACGTTGCATCCGAAATAATTTTCATCTTCCAAGGAAGTGTCCAAGTCAGACTAGATGAATAGGAAGAGGTTGTATAGGGTTTGTTCGAAACGGTGCTTATCGAGCTGTATGGGCTAATATAGCTTTGTTCTGTAGAAATAGAAAATTTCAACGAATCTTTAGTGAAGTCCAAACTAAGTGAACCAGTAATTGATTTGTTAATTGTTGTGTTTTTTTCATTATTGATATAACTCTTTAAACTGGAATAATTTCCATTTAAATTTGAATTTATTGCAAGAATTTTTTTATAAATAGGAACTCCTGCCCCCAGATAAAAATTGCCGTTTAAATTGCCATTTGTATTGATAGTCTGCGTTACCATTCGACCAATTATAAGTGGGTCATAAATAGTTGAACTAACAAAAGCATTATTCGTTAAGTTACCAGTAAATCCAGTATAAAAATATCTATTAGACAGTGATTGCCAAACATTAGAATTCATATTAAAAGTATGAGTAAAAGAAGGTTTCAACGTTGGATTTCCAATTCTAATATTGTTAGGATTGGTATTGTCATTTATAGGTTGAAGAAAATTGATAGCTGGCTGATCGGTTTTCGTAGAATATCTTAAAGAAATACGTTTGTTATTAGAAGGATTATAAACAAAAGCTGCTCTAGGTAAAAACGAATTCACATTTTGATGAATAGTAGAACCTGAAATAAGATTATGATTTAGAATGTCAATATTTCTAATTTTCGCCCCACCAGAAATCGTGTATTTTTTGATTCTATAAATTAATGACGCTCCTACTCGATTCTGCTTGCGTTGGTTCGTGAAATCATTTGAATATAAAGAATTTAACTGGCTATATAGTCCATCTACGTTGTTTTTTGTTTCCTTATTCTGGTCAGATAAATTATACTCTAACAAATAATCTAATTCTAGATTTACTTTTTTAGTTAATGGCTCAATATATTTTAAAGTTACATTGTGATCTTGTGAATTTGAATTATTGATTTTAGCCTGATCAATGGTATCATTGGTGTTTGAATTATCATTATAAATATTTTGTGAAAGAAATTTACCATTATTCTCACTTTTCTTTCCAGAGAAATAGTAGTTAAAATTTAATTCCCTTTTAGGTTTTTTAAAGTTTCTTACTAATCGCAAATCATTTTCAAGTGAAATACCTTTTGAATCGTTTGTTTTTAAAACGGAGTTATTTCTAGTTAATTTTTCATCAAGAGTTAAAAATTTTGAAACTTCTGAGTTTTCTTCGTTGGTTGTATTGTATAAAAACTTAGGACTTATAGTTAAGGTTGTTAATGAGTCTAGTTTTGCTTCGAAGGAAAAATTTAAACTATTTGATTTCTTTAATTCTGAAACATGCGAAGTATCATCTAAAAAATAAGTAGTATCTGTTAAAAAATATTGAGAACGACTTTTTGAAAAAGAATTTCTTCTTGATTCTGAATACCCATAGTTTAATCGAAACTTCGTATTTTTCTTTTTCCCTATTTTATCTGAAAAATAAATTCCTGATTTAAATGTTTGAGGAATTCCAGGTGTTTCAATTCTTGTCATAGAATAATTCCCATCGTCATCAATCATAAAAACATCTTCATTATCTAAACCAAATTTATTTTCATCACTCCAGCCAAAGGAAGATTTTGGAGTATTTGATCCTAAAGCATAAACTGAAATTTTTTGTGTTCCGCTGAATTTATTTACTAAAAGTTCGCCTTGGTAATAATTGGTAAAATCTGAGGCTAAAGATGTTTTACCAAAATAACCTTTTTTAGCTTCTTCTTTTAGCTTCAAATTCATTACTTGAATCGTTTCTTCTTCCCCTTCAGCAGCATTTTCATTTTTTTTCGCATAAACTTCTACAGATTCTACTCCATTAGCTGCTAAATTTTTTGTTGCAACTGTTACATCTCCTCCGAAAAATTCATCTCCATCAACAAATACTTTCTCAATTGATTTCCCCTGCGATTTAATTTTACCATCCTTTTCAATACGGATTCCTGGTAATTTTCTCAATAAATCTTCTACTACGGCATTCTCTGCTACCTTAAATGAATCTGCTACATAAACCAAAGTATCTCCTTTGTAAAAGATTGGATTTTTATTTGCATAAATAATGACAGCTTCTAATTCTTGGGATTCTGGTTGAAGTCGAATATTTGGAATATTTATTTCATAATTATTAGAATGACCAAATATTAAATAAGTTCTATCGTCACATTTTGGAAAAGTAATTACGAGTGAAAATGTATCTAGTCGAAAATTATTCAGTGAAAATTTTCCTTCGAGATCGGTGTGAGAAAACCCTAATAACAAGGAGTCTTTAACTCTAACAGCCATTACTACTGAATTAGAAAGCGGCTTTACTCCCGTTGAATCATAAACGTTTCCAGTAATATTCATGTTTTGAGAATGTACAATACAAGGAGCAAACAGAAGAATTAGGCATACTAAGTTTAGGAGTAGTTTATTCATTTATGTTATTTTGATGTTGCAAGTATAATAGAAAAATCAGACATAGTTACAGTTTTTTTATCTAAATGCTAATAACTAATTTCTAAGAGCTAATCTCACATCCAACGAAATAAATCGTTAAACATTCTTTTTCCTCGGGGAGAATCTCCAAACTCTTTTTCAATTTTTGATTTTAATTCATCCATTGAATAAACATCTTTTCTTCCTGTATCGACTTTAAAAATTTCTTTCTTCGGGACAATTAATTCTACTGATTTCGCAAAATAAATAATTCCACCATCTTCTGTCGCTAATCCTAATATTGCTCCAGGCAGACCGTCGAAACCCTCTGGACCAACAGTTGGAACGATATCCACAGAAAACCACGCATAGATTCGGGTACTATCTTTTTTTTGCCAAATCGCTTTGTAACAATCGTAATTTGCAATTATTCTTTTGCTTTCTGTTATTTTCCAGTTTCTGATTTTATTGACATCTTTCACAAAAACCTGCTGACCTGCCGTACTCAACTGATAGATTTTTTGATTGGTTTTAAAGTTTTGTAAAATCGTGTTCTTACTTGTCGCCCAACTCAATGGATCGGCTTCATCTGATAATATGGGTTTAAAAATAGAACACGTATCATTGAAATATAAATCAAAAAGTTCAACCCTAATCTTGTTGTTCTCATTGACTTGATTTTTCATTCTTCCGTCAATAATTTGTTTTTCAAGATTTGTTCTTCGCTCGAATACTATTTTTCCAGCATTAATTTGTGAAAAACCAATGAAAGAACAGATTATAGAAAAGCCGATTGTAAATAATTTCTTCATCTTACTTAAATTTAATGCCATCCTCCTTTTGCGTCTTCTTCTTTTGTTTTATTGTTGTTGAATTTATACACCAACTTCAAAAGAAAATATCGAGAAATAATTTTTGTTCGATTATCAGTAGTAATGTTTCCATTTACTGTTCTCAAAGCTGAAATGTTTTGATTTAAAATATCATTTCCAGCTAATGAAACAATTAAATTATCCGTCTTTGTAAATGTTCTACTAATTGCAGCATTCCAGACAAAATAATTGATATTATACCCATTTGCTCTTTGTCCATTCATCGTATAAGTTGCATCCGTTACAATCTTGAATTTTCGCGGCAATGTCCAGGTTACATCTGCTGAATACACTTTAATCGAATAGGGGTTTGTGGTAATCGTACTGATTGAATTTTTAGGTTCGTTATACGTATATTTTCCACCCAAAGTAATTTGAAGTGAATCCAGTTTTAGCTCAAACTCTAATTCAGTTGTAATCGCTTGATTAGTAGTAGTATTTCTATTACTATTCACCAAATTTGAGTACTTCGAATAACTTGCATTTACTCCTGGTGAAATTTCAAATCGTTTATTGAAGAAAGGAAATCCTGCACTAGTATTTAGGGAGGAAGATACATTTCCATCCACATTTACTGTTTGCGCAATCGTTCTTCCGTATTGATCATACATTGTCGAAGTGGCAAATGCATTATTGGTTAAAGTAGAATTAAATGCTGCCCAAACATATTTTCCTGAAAGTGCCGACCAACTGTTAAGATTGATGTTTAAATTGTGCTCGTAATTCGGTTTTAAATCTGGATTTCCAATTACAATTTTATTCGGATTGGTATTGTTTTGAACCAACTGTAAATCATTAATAGCAGGCTGACTAGATTTAGTAATATAATTGAAACTGATTTTCTTACTCTGACTCGGTTTATACATATACGTAAACTTTGGTAAGAAATTAGAGATGTTTTGGTGAATCGTTGTTTCAGTGGTAATGTTATGATTATCAATATCGACATTTCTCACTCTTAATCCTCCCGAAATCGTTTGTGTTCTCGACTCAAAAATCAAACTTGTGCCAAAACGATTTTGTTTTCTAGTGTTTTCAAAGTTATTGGTAAGCGCTGTATTGATAATTGAATAAACCCCATTTACACCATTTTTCGTTTCTTTATCTTGCGAAGAAAGTCCATATTCTACTAAATATTCAAATTCCAATTTCATTTTTTTGAAAAGTGGCTCTGTATATGTAAACGTTCCGATATGCGTTTGAGCTTGTGTCGTGTTTACTTTTTCTTGTTGAATTGTATCATTTACACCATTCACAGCAATAAACGTATTGTTTGTTTGAAGTGTTCCTGTTGAATTCCCTTTTGAAGAAGATAAATCATAATTGACACTGAACTGCCTTTTGGGTTTCATAAACTTTCGAATGAATGTCGCATCATTATCCAGAGAGATTCCTGTTGAATTTGTAGTGTTTTTAATAATACTATTCCTTGAAAGCAGTTCGTTTTCATTTAGATAGTTCGACATATTAATTGTCGTTAAATTTCCCGAGCTAACGTTTATTTTAGGTTTTATTTCTAATGTTGTTAACGAATCTATTTGAGAAAATACACTGAAATTAATTTTATGCGATTCACTTAAATCAACCGAATGGGTAGAATCATCTGAATAATAACTTGTATCGGT
>CALPSU020000153.1 GCA_943326315.2 Chryseobacterium gleum | reverse complement strand
TTACCTGGTATGCCTGCTCAAAACCCTGATCCAAGAACAACAGATGATAAGTTTGTAATAGAACTTAGACATTCTGAAAATTCTCAATTTTCAGAAGAAGAGTTGCTTTCAACTTTAAAGCAAACAGGAATAATAGAAATTGATCAAAAAGAAATTAATTAATTTGTCAGTTATTACCGGTAGGTACTTTTTGACAAAATTAAACTAATAAGACAGATGAAAATTAAATTCAAGGCAATAGCAAGTTTAGCAATAGTTGCAGCGTCTACATTTATTTTAGGCTCGTGCACTTCTAATCCTGATAGCTCTGGTTCAGAGTATATGCCAGATATGTATAGATCACCAGCTATTGAGCCATACGTTGATTATGGTGAAATTAGAGGAAAAGAAAACGAAGGTGTTAAAGGTAGAATCTCTGCTTTGGTTCCACCTTTAAATACAATTCCATATTATGGGACTGATTCGGCTACTGTTTCTTTGATGTTGCCTTATGTTCGTAAAGCAGGTTCTGCTTTTAAATTAACTCATGGAATGTATAATTCTAGTCTTTCTGATAATGATGAGTATGCATTAGCTATTGGTGACGTAAACCCTTTTAAATTAACTGCTGATAATTCAGAGGCTATTTTTAAAAAGGGAAAACAACTTTACACTTCTAATTGTGCTCATTGTCATGGTGAAAAAGGAGATGGTAATGGACCAATGGTTGTAAGTGGAGCTTATGCAGGTGTTCCTAATTATGCAAATGTTGTTGCTACAGAAGGACAAATGTTTTATTCTATTTATTACGGAAAAGGTGCTATGGGTTCTCATTCATCGATTTTGAATAAAAAAGAAATTTGGACATTAGTTCATTTTGTTAAGAAATTTCAAAATCCAGCTTACCCAGCTATAGGTGCTGTTGTTGCTGATACGACTGCAAAAGTTGTTGCTTCAAAATAATTAGCTATATATTTAACACATTAACGAAAGAAGATGGAATTCAAAATATCAAATAAATCTAAAACTCTTACAACTTCACTTTTAGTAGTAGGTGTTTTGTTTACTGCAATTGGGATATTTTCTCATATAGGTGAACACAATCTAGTTCAACGTATATTGGCGAACGGATTAATCAATGGTTTTTATTTCTTTGCTATCGGTTTGGGAGCTTTGTTTTTCCTTGCTTTACAATATGCAACTGAAACTGGATGGTATGCATCTATTAAAAGAGTTATTGAAGCGGTAGCTGGTTTTTTACCTTACGGTATGGGAGTTCTAGGAACTGTTTTGTTAATTATCACTTTTATGGATGGAGCTCATATATATTTATGGATGGATCCAGAAACTACTAATCCTGCTTCACATCATTACGATGAAATTATTGATGGTAAATCGGCCTATTTAAATAAAATGTTTTTCTGGATCAGAACAGCAGTTTATTTTTTAGTATACTTTTTATACTGGAGAGGTTTTAGAAATAGATCTATTTTAGAAGATAAAGTTGGAGGAACAGATATACATTTTTTAAATTATAGAAAAAGTGCTGTATTCTTAGTTTTCTTTGCTGTTTTTAGTTCATCATCTTCATGGGATTGGTTAATGTCTATTGATGTGCATTGGTTCTCTACTTTATATGGTTGGTATTGTTTTGCTGGTATGTGGTGTTCTACTATGACAGTTCTAGTTATGCTTACTTTATATTTGAAAAAACAAGGATATTTACCAAATGTAAATGATAGTCATATTCATGATTTAGGAAAATGGACTTTTGCAACATCTTTTTTGTGGTCATATTTATGGTTTTGTCAGTTTATGTTGATTTGGTTTGCTAATATTGGTGAAGAAGTTGTTTATTACATGACTCGTATTGAGCATTATAAGTTTTTATATTTTGGTATGTTCTTTATTAATTTTGCTTTCCCTATGCTTATATTAATGTCTAGAGAAGCTAAAAGACATGCTGGAATATTAACTTTTGTTGGTTGTATTATATTACTTGGTCATTGGTTAGATATTTATATTCTTGTTTCTGCTGGTTCAATGGGCGCTAAAGCATCAATCGGATTCTTAGAAATTGGTTTGGCTTTAGTTGGTACTGGTTTCTTTATTCGAATGATTTTGAAAAATTTAACAAAAGCACCATTAACACCGGTAAATCATCCATTTTTGGACGAGTCAATTCATCACGAAATATAATAATCAATATATTTGCCGTCTCTTAATTTTTTTAAATTTTTAAAGAATAAATAATGAACAAATTAGTTGCATTAATAGTAATAGTACTAGGGGTTTTAGCAATAGCTCAATTGGTACGTTTATATGAACTTTCTTCTAAGTTAAGAAAGGAAGGAGAACATGAAACAAACAGTCGTGACAATAGATTTAATGCTCGTATGATGCTAGTATTTTTGTCATTTCTTTTTATTGGCTATATATATCTTATGTTAACTTATGGTTGGACAGGAAGAGGTGAAGCTGCTTCTGTTCATGGGAAAGAATTAGATTGGTTATTAAATATCAATTTTGCATTGATTTCAATAGTATTTTTTATAACTAATTTTTTACTTTTTACTTTTGCCTATAAATATATTCGTAAACCTGGAGTTAAAGCATTTTATTTCCCACATGATAATAAGTTAGAAATGATTTGGACAGTTGTTCCTGCAATTGTTTTGGCTATCATAATTATTTTAGGATTAAGAAGTTGGAATACTATTACTAATGAAGCTGTTAAAGAGTCTATTAATATCGAATTATTTTCTAAGCAATTCGATTGGACAGCTCGTTATTCAGGGGATGATAATACATTAGGTAAATTTGATTATAAGCTTACTACTGATAATAATGAATTAGCATTAATGACAACTAATACTATAGATACTGCAATTTTCCAAATGGAGAATGGACTTTCTGGTATTAAAGCTTTAGAATCTAAATTAAACGATAGAAAAATCATGTTAATTCCTGAAGAACGTGAAAAAATGACTGTCGATTTGGAAAGAAAATCTCGTTTAATTAGAATTCTTTATCAAATGAGAGGTCACCATGATTCTAAGATTGATAAGTTTGCTTGGGATGATATAATTCAAAAAGACACTTTATTCTTATGTGAAAATAAAGAATATGAATTTAATTTTAGAGCTAAAGATGTAATTCATTCAGCTTATTTTCCAAATTTTAGAGCTCAAATGAATACTGTTCCTGGTTTAACTACTCGTTTTAAATTTACTCCTGATATCACTTCAAAAGAAATGAGAGTGAAAATGAATAATCCAAAATTTAATTATGCTCTTTTGTGTAACAAGATTTGTGGTTCTGCACATTATAAAATGAAAATGATTATTGTTGTTCTTGAAAAATCTGAATATATTAATTGGATGGATGCTAAGAAAAAATCTTCTACATTTAAAGATGTTTATTTCCCTGTTGTAGCTCCTGCTGCACCAATGGCTGATGTGGTTGTTGATTCAACTGTTGTAGCTGCAAAATAATTAATTAGAATTTAAATTAAATACAAATAAAAATGGCGGTATTAGCGCACGAAGCACACGGACATCACGATTCTCATGATCATGGGGCTCATGGACACCATGAAGAAAGTTTTGTTTCAAAATATATTTTCAGTCAAGATCATAAAATGATCGGTAAACAGTTTCTATTAACTGCTGTTTTTATGGGAATTGTTGCGATGTTGTTATCAATTCTTTTTCGTATTCAAATTGCATGGCCTGGGGAAAGTTCAGATTTCTTATCTTTCTTTTTAGGAGAAACTTGGGCTCCAGATGGAATAATGAAAGAAGATATTTATTTGGGATTAGTTACTATACATGGTACTATAATGGTTTTCTTTCTTTTGACAGGAGGTTTATCTGGAACTTTTTCAAATTTACTTATTCCATTGCAGATTGGTGCGAGAGATATGGCATCTGGCTTCTTAAATATGTTGTCATACTGGTTTTTCTTTCTTTCATCAATTATTATGTTGATTTCATTGTTTATTGAAACAGGACCTGCTTCAGCTGGTTGGACAATATATCCACCATTATCAGCTTTGCCTCAAGCTATGGGAGGTTCAGGTTTAGGAATGACTTTATGGCTTGCTTCGATGACTATATTTGTTGTATCATCCTTGTTAGGTTCATTAAATTATATTGTTACTATTTTAAATTTACGTACAAAAGGAATGTCAATGACTAGAATGCCTCTTACAATTTGGGCTTTCTTTGTTACTGCTATTTTAGGTGTTTTATCTTTCCCTGTTTTATTCTCTGCTGTGTTATTGTTAATGATGGATAGAATGGCTGGAACAAGTTTCTATTTATCTGATATTATAGTTGGTGGTGAAATGTTAGCTAATCATGGTGGTTCACCAATTTTGTATCAACATTTATTTTGGTTCTTAGGACATCCTGAAGTTTATATTGTTTTGTTACCTGCATTAGGTTTGTCTTCTGAAATTATCTCTACTAATTCGCGTAAGCCAATATTTGGATATAGAGCAATGATTGGGTCTATTTTAGCAATTGGATTTTTATCTTTTATTGTGTGGGCACATCACATGTTTGTAACGGGGATGAATCCTTTCCTTGGAAGTGTATTTGTTTTTACAACTTTATTAATTGCAATTCCTTCAGCCGTTAAAGTGTTTAATTATATAACTACATTGTGGAGAGGTTCAATTGTTTTGACTCCAGCTATGATGTTTGCAATTGGTTTGGTATCTACTTTTATTACTGGAGGTGTTACAGGAATTATTCTTGCTGATTCTGCTCTTGATATTTCTATTCACGATACTTATTTTGTTGTTGCTCACTTTCATATTGTAATGGGAATGTCAGCTGTTTTTGGTATGTTTGCTGGTGTTTATCATTGGTTTCCTAAGATGTATGGTAAAATGATGAATAAACGATTAGGTTATGTTCATTTTTGGATTACTATATTTGGTGCTTACGGTGTTTTCTTTCCAATGCATTTTGTTGGCTTAGCTGGAGCACCTCGTCGTTATTATGACTATTCAGTTTATAGTGAATTTAATACGGATTCAGCTGAAATGATGATGGATTTAAATGTTATCATTACTATTGCTGCTATTATCGCCGCTTTAGGTCAATTGGTATTCTTGTTCAACTTCTTTTATAGTATCGCTAGAGGTCCTAAGACTATTCAAAATCCTTGGAGAGCAAATTCACTTGAATGGACAACTCCAGTAGAACATGTTCATGGAAACTGGCCAGGTGAATTACCAACTGTTCATAGATGGCCTTATGATTATTCTAAACCAGGAGCTGAAGATGATTTTATTACTCAGATTGTTCCTTTGGCTGACGGTGAAATCGAACATTAATTAAATATATTTAGTTTCAAAGCCTCTCCATTTGGAGGGGCTTTTGTATTTTTGATAAAACTAAGATTTTGGAAGATTCATTTGACTATAGAGAAGAAGCTGAAAGTAACGGAGAGAAAGACTACGATAAAGTTTTACGACCTAAACTTCTTGTTGATTTTTCTGGTCAAGATAATGTTGTTGAAAATTTAGATATTTTTGTTCGTGCTGCTAAATTGCGTGGAGAACCTTTAGATCATGTTCTTTTACATGGCCCTCCAGGGCTTGGTAAAACTACTTTAGCTAATATAATTGCCAATGAATTAGGAGTTGGCTTTAAGGTTACTAGCGGACCTGTTTTGGATAAAGCAGGTGATTTAGCTGGATTATTAACAAATCTAAATACTGGTGATGTTTTATTTATTGATGAAATTCATCGTTTAAGTCCGGTAATTGAAGAATATTTGTATTCGGCAATGGAAGATTATGTTATTGATATTATTATAGATTCTGGTCCTAATGCTCGAACTGTTCAAATTACTTTAAATCCTTTTACGCTTATTGGTGCTACAACTCGTTCGGGTTTACTTACTTCACCTCTAAGAGCTCGGTTTGGCATTAATTCTCGTTTAGAATATTATGATTCCAAAGTACTTACTTCCATTATTGAACGTTCCTCTAGTTTATTAGATATTCCAATCGATGAAACTGCTGCTTATCAAATAGCAACAAGAAGTAGAGGGACGCCTAGAATTGCTAATTCATTACTTCGTAGAGTTAGAGATTTTGCTCAAATTAAAGGTAATGGAACAATAACTTTAGAAATTACGAAGCTTGCTTTAAAAGCCTTGAATGTGGATGAAAGTGGTTTAGACGAAATGGATAATAGAATTCTTACTGCTATTATAGAGAAATTTGCAGGAGGCCCTGTTGGTTTAACAACTATAGCAACTGCAATTGGCGAAAATGCTGGAACACTTGAGGAGGTTTATGAACCTTTTTTGATTCAAG
>CALPSU020000152.1 GCA_943326315.2 Chryseobacterium gleum | reverse complement strand
TACTTCTTTACTTCCAATTTTCAATATAACATCACCATCATTTATACCTGCTTTTTCAGAACTTCCTCCCTCAGAAACTTTTGCGATAAAGACACCTTTTAAATTTGGTAGTTTATTTTTTTCCTTAACTTCTTGAGTTATATCTGCAATTTGAACGCCTAAAAATGCTCGTTGAACAATCCCAAAATCAATTAAATCACCAATCACTTTTTGAACTAAATTTACTGGGATGGCAAACGAATATCCTGCATAAGATCCCGTTTGAGATTGAATAGCAGTATTGATACCTACCAATTCACCTTTTGTATTTACTAAAGCACCTCCACTGTTTCCAGGGTTTACTGCAGCATCAGTTTGTATGAAAGATTCTATAGGAGCAACATTTGCATGAGTCCTATCTGAAAGTAAATTTATGTTTCTTGCTTTTGCAGATACAATTCCGGCAGTAACTGTTGACGTTAAATTAAATGGATTTCCTACTGCCAGTACCCATTCACCAACTCTTAAGTCATCACTATTACCTAATTTAATTGGAGTAAAGCTAGGTCCTTCAATTTTCAATACTGCAATATCAGTTGAAGGATCTGTAGCGATTAATTTTGCGGTATATTTAGAGTTGTCGTTAAGAATCACTTCAATTTCACTTGCATTTTCGATAACATGATTGTTTGTTACTATATACCCATCTGCGGATACGATAACTCCAGATCCAGATCCAGATCCATATTGTTTAAATTCTTTTCCTCCTGCTCCAGGGCCATAAAACATTTCTGAAAATAAATCGCGTTGAAAATTTGTTTGAACAACTTTAGTTGTAACGTGAACAACTGAATTAATTGAATTTTCAGATGCTTCTACAAAATTTCCTGTAGCATTCGGTAAATCTCCAAGACTCGTTCTCATGGCGTATGAATTTCTATCACCTCCTATTACAGAATCTGATAAATTCATTGATGGACTACTGTTCAACATTAAAAATGCTCCTAATGGAAGCATTCCTCCTAAAAGTCCTAATCCTAAAAACTTCATGTTGTGTTTCATAATTATTTTTTTTCAGTTATATAAATTATTTCAATTGTAAAGGTAACGAAAGAAGGTATTTATTTAGTACAGGTTCGTTGTTAAAGAATGTTAAGTCAAGGGTTATTTTTTTTCAATACCTTTGTTGGATAATTTTAATTACGCAATGAAAATAGTGTTTTCAAAATATCAAGGAACAGGGAATGATTTTGTGATGTTAGACAATTTAAGTGGTCAATACGATTCTTTGTCTATAAATCAAATTCAATTTTTATGTGATAGACGTTTTGGTGTTGGAGCAGATGGATTAATTAAAATTAATTCGAATTCTGAAGTTGATTTTGAAGTTGATTATTATAATTCTGATGGTTCAAAAAGTTTTTGTGGAAACGGTGCAAGATGTTCTGTTTCTTTTGCTGAAACTTTAGGTCTTAATGTTTCTCAAACTACTTTTTCAGGAATCGATGGACTTCATAATGCTACTAAAAAGGATGGTGTTATTTCTTTAGAAATGTTAGACGTATCTAATGTTATTTCTATTGGGAATGATTTTGTTATTCAAACAGGTTCGCCACATTATATACGTTTTGTTTCCTCGATTAAAGATGTTGATATTGTTGAATTTGGAAGAGAAATTCGTTATTCGGAGAGGTTTAAAGAAGATGGTATAAATGTAAATATCGTTGAAATTGAAGGGGATAATAATTTAACAGTAAATACGTACGAAAGAGGTGTTGAAGATGAGACTCTTTCATGTGGTACGGGTGTTACAGCTAGTGTTTTAGCATATGCTTTTCAAAATAATTTACATGGAAGTCATTTAATAAATGTAAAGGTAAAAGGTGGACATTTGAGCGTTTCATTTACCCAAGAAAAATCAGGATTTTTTAAAAATATTCACTTAATCGGACCGGGTGAATTTGTTTATTCAGGAGAAATAAATGTATAGTTACAAATTTGAAAAAATTAATCAGTTAACTTCAGAGAAGCAATTGGAAAAAGGTTGTTTCTTATGTGTTTGGCATGCCCATAAAATCCCACCTCATATAGGGTTGATTATTGATGGTTTTTATTTTAGTTTAAAAGTAAAAGGTAAAGACACTTCAATTCCTGTTGGAGAAATAATTAAGTTAATTAATAAGAAAAATATTTGTTCAGTTTTTATTGGGATTCATTCTGATTTAACAAAAGATAAAGTTGAAAAAATATTTTCTAATTACTCAAATGCAGAGGTATTTAAGTTCACATGTTTAACTCCTATTTCGGATGTTTTTAATTTGAGAGAGGAAGTAGATATGTTAGCGGATTTGTTGAATTCTTTTAAAAACAAAAATCAAATCGGAGAAATATTTGGATTAAATTTGGTTTCTGATTTTAAGGGGATATCTTCTTACGGAAAAGAAGAAATTGAAGCTCGCTTAAAATTGTTGAGTAAAACTTAGTAAAAGAAATGTTTAAAGGACCCAATGTATATCTAAGACTTGTTGAGCCAGCAGATGCGACACGTATTTTGTTGTGGGAAAACAATCCCGCTCATTGGAAAGTTTCGGATACAGAAGTTCCTTTTTCGATGCAAGATATATTATACCTTATCGATAATGCTCATAATATTCGTTCAACAGGACAGTTACGTTTTATGATCTGCTTAAATAAAACAGATGAATCTATTGGATTAATTGATTTGTTTGATGCAAATTTTAAACATTTACGAGCAGGTATAGGAGTTTTAATAGGTCAAGAGGATCAACGTTCTAATGGATATGCATCTGAAAGTTTGGAATTATTGAAAGAATACGCTTATAAAGTTCTTTGTTTTCACACGTTATATTGTTCGATTCATGCAGATAATCCAAGCAGTATAAGATTGTTTGAAAAGTGTGGATTTGAAAAAGTTGGTGTTAGAAAAGATTGGTATTTAGAAAAAGGAAATAGAATTGATGAAATTCTATTTCAAATTATATTGAGTAGGGTTTGATCGAGATCATTTCAAACTAATAATAAAATTAAATTATGAGTAAATTGAAAAAAGTAGTTATCGGAATTGGAATTGTAGGAGTTATAGGATTTATTTTTGCATTTGATAAAATTGGTTTATTTTTAGATGGGAGAAAATCAACTTTAAATGAACAGAATCAAGATTTTTTCTTTGATGCTAAAATTGGTGCTGAAGGTTTAGCTGATCAGTTAGTAAAAGAACAATTAATTGATGATAAAGAGGCATTGTTAGCTGTTGCAAAATATAAAGGACTTGATGTTAGTAATTTAGCTTCGGGGAAATATATTATTGAAGAAGGAACCTCATATCGTAACCTTTTAAACGGTTTCACTTTAAATGGCAATGGAAATGGAAACGCTGAAGTTGAGGTGGACGTTACATTTAATAATTGTAAAGATATAAATCAATTGGCAGGAAAAGTTTCTCATTGTTTATCTATTGATAGCGCAATGTTAGTTTCTAATATTCAAAGTAGTGCTACATTGGATAAATTCGATTTTACTTTAGAGCAAATTCCAGCTTTGTTTTTACCAAATACGTATAAGATGTATTATGATACAGATGAAGAGCAATTTATCAATCGAATGGCTTCGGAATTTAAAAATTTCTGGACTCCAGAGAGAATGAGTAAAATTGCAAAAATTGGATTAAAATCTCCTTCTCAAGTTGTTACTTTGGCAAGTATTGTTTATTCAGAGCAATCTCAAAATCCAGAGGAATGGCCAATAATTGCAGGGTTGTATTTAAATAGAATAAATCAAGGAATAAAAATGCAATCTGATCCGACCTTTAAATTTTGTTGGGGAGATCAATTGGAAGGTGTTCAAAGATTATTAGCAATTCATAGAGAAATAGATTGCCCTTACAATACATATAAGATAAATGGTTTACCTCCTGGTCCGATATATATTCCTGCAACTGCTGTTGTAGATGCATGTTTAAACAGAGCGGATGTAAATTATATCTACATGTGTGCAAAACCTGATTACACAGGAAAACACAATTTTGCAGTTTCGGGAGATGATCATACTAGAAATGCAACAATTTTTCAAAATTGGTTAGCGAATGAATTAAAAAATAAAGGACAATAATAATTGAATGTGAGAGTTAATGTTTAATTGTTTAATGATTAAATATTAATTTCTAATCTTGCGTAAAAACTTAAAATAGGGCTTCGGATAAATTTAAATAAAATGAACTATACAAAGGATTTCGCTGAAATTAATCAGATTGAAGCATTGGATCAAAAATTATTAAGATCTACGAAAGAATTTAAAAAAGGAGATATTTTATGTTCTTTTTCGAATAGTGAAATAGGTTCAAATATTACTTATCTTACTGTTCAGATTTTTGAAAATGAACATATTTCATTAAAGCCAGAATTTCTTCAATATATTAACCATAGCTGTAATCCGAATTCATTTTTTGATGTAGACTCTATGAATTTAATTGCACTAAAAGATTTGCGCGAAGGAGATGAACTTACATTTTTTTACCCATCAACAGAATGGAAAATGGTTCAGCCATTTGATTGTTTTTGCGGAGAGGAAAATTGTCTTGGAAGAATAGAGGGAGCTTCAGAAATTGAAATAGCGACTTTAAAGAAATACAAGATTTCAAGTTATATTTCAAATAAATCAGGATTTTGTCCATGTGGGTCTTTACTTTTATTCAATGAATGTTGTCAACCAAAAATTGAAGGGAAAGTGAAAGCTAAAACAGCTGAAGAATTGATGCGGTCAAGATTTACTGCTTATTCTACTGCAGCAATTGATTACCTAATAAATACTACTCATAATTCTATTCGTAAACAACAATCATTTAAAGAGGTTGAAAAATGGTCAAATGAGAATCGTTGGCAAAAATTAGAAATTCTAGAATCAACAGAAAATACGGTAGAATTTAAAGCTTATTTTTTAGATTCAGATAGAATACAACAAACTCATTACGAAAAGTCTACTTTCATTTTTGAGAATGATTCTTGGTTTTATTCTTCGGGAGAATTTGAATAATTGGCTATAGAAACATTTTACCTCTTCTAGAGTCTTTATTTACTTTCATTATATAAATTGTTTTAAATTTGAAGTATGAAATGTTTCCTATTATTTTTTTTCTTTCCAGTTTTTGTTTTCAGTCAAAAAGTTATCCCATTTGTGGATTTCAATAATTACTTCAGAAGTTTTCAAGATGGGAATTTTAGAGTTGTAGAATTTCAAAAAATAATTGATTATAAAGGTGGGGATGAGTTCGTTGCTTATCTAGATAATAAAGGGAATTTACGTGTCTTTGATGGTGTAGCTCCAAAAGATATTACAAATTTAAATTTGGAATATAAAATTTCAGATCATTTGTTAGGTTGGAAAGTGATGAATACTGTGAATATGTGGGATGCAGGAAAAATGAGAACTCTAACGTATAATGGTCGAAATTATGAAGTGAAAGATAGTATAATTGTTTACGATGATTTGCGTTATAATTCTGTAAATGCATATTGGAAGGGAAATATTTATCCATTATATACCGTTGTAGATTCAATTTATATGCCTGAGTTTATCGGGGAAAATATTATAGCATTTAAGGATAATGGTAATTTCTACAAAGTTTTTTGGAATGGGAAAATATACGATATTGGAGTTTGGAATGGTTCCATATCTTTTCAAGGCGGTACTGATGTATTAACTTTTAACGATCCTACTACTAGAACTTTTGCGATTTTTGATAAAGGAGAGCTTTCAGATGTTGAATCATTTTGGATGGGAAAATATAAAGCGGGGAGAGGTTTTATCGTTTATGAAGATTTAAATGGAAATTTGAACTATTATGCAAATGGGAATAAAGTACAATTAAGTAATTTTTCTGCTAAAATATGGGAAGTTAAAGATGATTTAGTAATTTGGACTGAGAACAGTTATTTATATACATATTCCAACAATGAAAAAGTAAAAATTTGTAATTTCACTCCAACGGATTATCAATTAAAAAACAATGTATTCGCGTATAGAAATATAATGGGAGGGGTTAGTGCTTTTATTGATGGTAAGAACATTGAAATAACGACTCAAAATGATTCCAGTTATGATATTTATGGTTCTTCTGTAATTGTCAAATTATTCAATAACTCCTACATCGTTTTGAAAAATGGTGTAAAATATAATTCTTAGAATTTTTGAAAGTTAAAAAAAGGAACACTTGATTGAGTAACAAGTATTCCTTTTTTATAGTTCTAATTAATGACCTTTTGCAGCTAAATATCTTTCGGCATCTAAAGCAGCCATGCATCCAGTACCTGCAGCTGTAATTGCT
>CALPSU020000151.1 GCA_943326315.2 Chryseobacterium gleum | reverse complement strand
CCTAATAACAAGTTGGCGCTTATCGAAGGGTTAGACAATCATATTATTGTAGAATCTGATAATATGCTAATGATTCTAAATAAAAGCGATGAGCAAAATCTAAAAAAATACATGATTCCAATGACTGAGAAAAGTCCTCAGTTTTTTAAATAAAAAAACCTCCATTTAAAAGTTAGATGGAGGCTCATTCAGAAAATATAAATTTGATTATTATTCTATTGACGCACTAGAGCAAGGAAATGATCTGTCTACTTTTTTAAATAATCCTTGTAATACTTTTCCTGGACCAACTTCAATAACTTCTAAAGCTCCGTCAGCAATCATCTGATTCATCGTTTGAGTCCAACGAACAGGTGCTGTCAATTGTGAAACTAAATTTCTTTTGATTTCCTCAGGATTTGAAACTGCTGAAGCAGTAACATTCTGATATATTGGGCATTTTGGATTATTAAAATGTGTTTTCTCAATTGCTGCTGCCAATTCTTCTCTAGCGGGCTCCATTAAAGGAGAGTGAAATGCTCCTCCAACAGGTAAAAGCAAAGCTCTTTTAGCTCCTGCTTCAGTAAGTTTAGCACAAGCTTCTTCCACAGCCGGAATAGAACCTGAAATTACTAATTGACCAGGACAATTATAATTTGCAGCAACAACAACTCCATTTATTTCAGCACAAATTTTCTCGACTACTTCATCTTCCAATCCTAATATGGCCGCCATTGTTGAAGGTACAATCTCACATGCTTTTTGCATAGCTAAAGCTCTTTGATATACTAATTTCAAAGCATCTTCAAAATTAAGAGTACCATTTGCAACCAAAGCTGAAAACTCACCTAATGAATGACCAGCAACCATATCCGGTTGAAAAGAATCACCTAAACAAGCTGCTAAAATTGTAGAATGTAAAAATATTGCGGGTTGAGTAACTTTAGTTTGTTTTAATTCTTCATCAGAACCTTCGAACATTATTTTCACTATATCAAATCCAAGTACTTCATTTGCTCTATTAAACATCTCCTTTGCTAAGGATGAATTGTCATATAGATCTTTGCCCATACCTGTAAATTGTGCGCCTTGGCCAGGAAATACGTATGCTTTCATAAATTATTTATATTGATTTATTGTCCTACAAAAGTAAAGCTTAAATTCATAAAATGAAAAATTGGAAATAGTAAATTGAAATTCTAAAAAATTATTTAATTAATTTTTTAGAATATTTCTCAGCTTTTCTTTGTGTTTTCTTAGCTTGTCTATCTTTTCGAGCACGTTTACGTTGAAGATTTGAACGTCTTATTTCATCATCTGCATGATTTTGAACAATTCTATTTCTTGATTTTACAATGTCATTATGACTAGTGTGTTGATTATAATTTGGTTGGTATGGTTTTGATGCACATTGGATTCCTAAAAAAAGAAGCAGTAAAAGTGACAATATGCGTAACATTTTGATCAAAATATATATTTTTTAGTCTGTGAATAATTTTAAAACATTGTAGGCAAATATAATAAAAAACGGAAACAGATTTTGATTTAATGGAAATACTGCTAAACAATGAAATGTTAAGAAGTTATTTGAACAAAAAAAGTTTTTAAAGCTCTATTTATTCCGAATTTAAATATACATTTCTTTTTTTAATATAAACTTTCTGAAATCAGATATTTATTAGCTATTTTAATAAAAGAATCTATGTTTGGCATAAAATATAATCCTTGAAAATTAAAAATTAAATGGGAAATAAAAAATACATCTTATCAATAGATCAAGGAACAACAAGTAGCAGAGCGATATTATTCAATAAATCTGGAGAAGTTGTTTATATCGCTCAAAAAGAATTTACACAATACTTCCCTCAAGCAAGTTGGGTTGAGCATAATGCTTTAGAAATTTGGGCAAGCGTTGAAGAAGTTGTAAAAGAAATATTTAATAAATACTCACCTGAAGAAATAGCAGCAATTGGAATCACAAATCAAAGAGAAACAACCTTGGTTTGGGATAAAGAAACAGGGATGCCTATTTATAACGCTATCGTATGGCAATCTAGACAATCCATTGACATTTGTTCTAAACTAAAAAGGTTAGGATATGAGGAAATGGTGCGAGATAAAACAGGATTACTTATTGATGCCTATTTTTCTGGAACAAAATTAAATTGGATTTTAGATAACGTAGATGGAGCAAGAGAAAAAGCAAATAACAATGGATTATTATTTGGAACTATTGACACTTGGTTAGTATGGAAATTAACTGGAGGAAAATCTCATGTCACTGATTATAGCAATGCTTCTAGAACATTATTATTTAACATTCATGAATTATGTTGGGATACTGAATTGTTAGAAATTATGACAATTCCTGCAACCTTGCTTCCCGAAGTGAAAAATTCCTCTGAAATATATGGATATACTAATACTTCTATTTTCAAAGATTTTAAAATTCCAATTTCAGGAATTGCAGGAGATCAACAGGCTGCATTATTTGGTCAAACGTGTTTTAAGGAAGGAGAAGTTAAAAACACATACGGAACAGGTTGTTTTATGTTGATGAATACAGGAAGTAAAGCTGTTCGTTCTCAAAATGGTCTACTAACTACTATTGCTTGGGGAATTGACGGTCAAATTGAATATGCTTTAGAAGGAAGCGTATTTGTAGCTGGTTCTGCAATTCAATGGTTAAGAGACGATTTACATTTTTTTAAAGACTCCATGGAAAGCGAAGTTATAGCTGAAAGCATTGTTTCTTCAGATGGAGTTTATGTTGTTCCTGCATTTGTAGGATTAGGCACTCCATATTGGGACAGCGAAGTAAGAGGTGCAATTTTCGGATTAACCAGAGGAACTTCTCAAGCTCAAATTACCAGGGCAACTTTAGAATCCATGGCATATCAAACAAAGGATGTAATCTCTGCGATGGAAAAAGAGTCAGGAATAAAATTAAAAAGTTTAAGAGTTGACGGAGGCGCATCAAACAACAACTTTTTAATGCAATTTCAGGCAGATATTTTAAATACAATCGTTGAAAGACCTATCGTTTCAGAAACAACAGCTTTAGGTGCAGCATATCTTGCAGGTTTAGCGGTTGGCTTTTGGAAGGATAAAGAAGAAATTTCTAAACAATGGTTAATAAATAGATCCTTTACACCAAATTTATCTGAAGAAAAAGTTATTTCGTTGTATAAAGGATGGCAATTAGCAATTGAGGCTGCACAAGTATTTAAACCGATTAAATAAATAATCTCATGAATAATTTTTCAGCTAAAAATAGAAACACCATTATTCATGAATTAGCGAATACAAAGTATGATTTATTGATAATTGGAGGAGGAATAACTGGTGTTGGTATTGCCTTAGATGCAACTGCTCGAGGTTTAAAAGTTGCTCTAGTTGAGATGCAAGATTTTGCCGCTGGAACATCTAGTAGATCTACTAAATTAGTGCATGGCGGATTGAGATATTTGAAACAATTTGAATTGAAACTAGTAGCTGAAGTGGGAAAAGAACGTGCTATTGTTCATCGTATTGCTCCACACATTACCAAACCTGAAGCAATGCTATTACCAATTGTTAAAGATGGTTCACTAAGCATTTGGTCAGCAAAAATAGGAATGTGGATCTATGAATGGTTGGCAGGTGTTAAAAAAGAAGAATGGCATAAAGTTCTTACTAGAGAGGAAACTATGAAGGCAGAACCTTTATTTCGACAAGATGTTTTGTTAGGAGGAATATCCTTTTATGAATATAGAACCGACGATGCCCGACTTACGATTGAAGTAATAAAAGAAGCTGTGAACAGAGGTGCAACTGCATTAAATTATTTAAAAGCAACTGAATTTGTATATGAAAATGATAAAATTACAGGAATAAATGCACAAGATGAATTTACTCAATCTACTTTTGAAATTAAAGCAAACTATTTTGTAAACGCTGCTGGACCTTGGATAGATGAAATAGATGATCTTGACAAATCAAATATCGATCATAAATTACACATCACAAAAGGAGTTCATATTGTAATTGATTCTGAAAAAATACCGATAAAACATTCTTTATATTTTGATACTCCAGATAAAAGAATGGTTTTTATAATCCCAAGGGAAGGAAAAACATACATTGGCACTACAGATACATTTTACGACGGAGATATTGTTAATCCATCAATCACTAGAGAAGATAGAGAATATTTATTAAATTGTATTTCCTCTATTTTTCCTTCATTAAGTATCCGTAATTCAGATATTGAATCTTCTTGGGCTGGTATCCGACCTTTAATACAAAAACCGGGAAAAGGACCTTCAGAAATTTCACGTAAAGATGAAATGTTTCATTCAAAATCTGGACTTTTAACCATTGCTGGAGGGAAATTGACTGGATATAGAAAAATGGCAGAACGAGTAGTTGACACAATATCAAAAAAGATAAAAGGTGAAACTGGAAAAAATATTCCTAAATGCACGACCCAAAACATACTACTTTCAGGAGGGAAATTTTCGAATGAAATGGATTTCGATACATTTCTAAATTCAAAAATAAAACTTGGACTAGAACTTGGATTTGAATCTGAAGAAATCCATACATTAGTTAATAGATATGGTTCGAATATAGATTCAATATATTTAATTGCTAAAAAAATAAAAGTTGACTCCTCCCCTCTTTCTCTGTTTATCCGAGTACAATTGACATTTTGCATTGAAGAGGAAATGTGTTATAAACCTACTGATTTTTTCATAAGAAGGACAGGAGCTTTATATTTTAACATAGCAGAAGTTAAAGAGAATAAAAGTGAAGTTATATTATATATGCAAAGTATATTAAATTGGGAATTGGAAGTTTCAGAAACTTTTTTTACTGAGCTTGAAAAAGCAATTGAAATTGCTGAAAAATAAAAAAAATCTTATATGAGCATTTCTTATAAAGATTCTTTACCTAATTCCAATTTAGAAAGTGCTATAACCAAACCTATTTCACTGATTACAATCACTATAATATTTGTATTTAGTTATTTAAGATAAATTTTTCTGAGATTACATTTGAACGAATGAGAAAGACAATTTATATTTCTCAAAATCTGACAAATAAGTAAAGAAATGGAAAATAAAATAATTCAAAAGGATGAAATAAATAATTCTAATAATTGTAAACCCACTTTATTAAAAACTTTAACAGGAATTGTTGGGTTGGATGATATCACTTTTGGAGGCATCCCTAAAAATAGGACTACATTAGTGGTTGGAGCAATTGGTTCTGGTAAAACAGTAATTTCAATGGCGTGTATAGTAAATGGGGTTTTATCCTACGATGAACCTGGTGTGTTTATGACTTTCGAGGAGAAAAAAGAGGAATTACAACTCAATTTATATACGCTTGGTTATGATTTAGAGACACTGATTAATGAAAAAAAATTATACATAGAGAATTTATATATTGGTCACGAAGCAACACAAGTAACTGGTAAATATAATATTGACGGTTTATTTGTAAGGATTGAACAAGCTATAGAAAAAGTAAAAGCGAAACGTATCGTTCTTGATTCATTGGATACACTTTTTTCGGGACTTGATAGTAATATTCTTCGAGGAGAAATTAAAAGACTGTTTAATTGGTTAAAGGAAAAAGAAATAACAGCAATAATAACTGCTGAAATTGGCAAAACACAACTTACGCGAATGGGTTTGGAAGAAGCAATTGCCGATTGTGTTATTGAACTAAACAACCGAGTATCCAATCAGATTGCAACAAGAAGGATGCGTGTTGTAAAATATAGAGGATCAGAACATAACACCAATGAATATCCATTTATAATTAACCGAAAAGGCATTATTCTTTATCCATTAATAGAGGAAGAACCTCAACAGAAAGTAAGTAATGAACGTATTTCTACTGGAATTATTGAAATGGACAAAATGCTAGAAAACAAAGGCTATTATGTAGGAAGTAGTATTCTCATAGCTGGAGCTGCAGGAACTGGAAAGACAAGTTTTGCTACAGCTTTTGCAGTTAATACTTGCAGAAACAATAAACGATGTATGTATTGCACTTTTGAAGAATCCCCAAGTCAGTTAATTAGAGATATGGGGGCAATCGATTTCCCATTAAATTCATTTTTAGAAACAGGGCATTTAAAGTTTTATTTCGCAAGACCAATTTTGCAAAATTTTGAATTGCATATAATGTCGATAAAAACAAAAATTAAAGAATTTAAACCTGATGTAATTATTCTTGATCCTATTACCAATATAATGGTTGAAAGCATAAATAGCGACACTACGGCAACTCTTGCTCAGTTCATTGATTATGTGAAAATGACAGGAGATATTACAGTTCTTTTTACGT
>CALPSU020000150.1 GCA_943326315.2 Chryseobacterium gleum | reverse complement strand
TTGTAAAAATGTTTTAATTATTAAATCTATAAATTATGAACTCAAAAAAATCAAAAATCAAGTCGTTAATGCTCGTGTTAAGTTTTATAACTGGCATCATATTTCTATTGAGTATTATTTTACAAACTTCAGTAATCGAAATGGAGCACCAATTAATTGAATATGCTTCTAAACATTATTTCATTATAGGTTTAATAAGTTTTTTCATTTTCACTATCAGTTTTGCATTGTTTAGAGCGCTAGATATTGAATTGACAAAAAGAAATCAAAGAAGAAAAAATAATGATTGAATTAGCGATTTTGAAAAATTAAAAGTAAATGTTTCATTAAATAATCTAAATGTATGCAGTTGATATTATTTTATTCGAAAATCGCTTGCTTCGTATTTTCCTTTATAGGTGCCATAATTACAAATGATACTCTAATAAATCGATTACTACTTTCTGTTTCTTTCATTTTTGGACTTCTAATACTCAAACAATTTAATACTTCAAAAGAATAAAAATGCAAATGTTTCTAAACAGAAAATTAGTCATCGCGACAATGCATCAAAAAGAACAAGCGATACAACCTATTTTAGAATCTAATTTAGGTTGTATTTGTTGTGTTCCTGAAAATTTTAACACCGATTTATTAGGTACTTTTTCAGGAGAAATAGAAAGATTAGATGACCCTATTGCTACTGCAAGAAAAAAGTGTCAATTAGCGATGGATTTGACTAATACGGATATTGCAGTATCCAGTGAAGGTTCGTTTGGATCTCATCCATCTTATTTTTTCATTCATGCAGATGATGAATTTTTACTTCTAATTGATCGCAAACATAATCTTGAAATAGTAGTGAGGGAGTTGAGTTTAGAAACTAATTTCAACGGAGCATTTGTATCGGATGAAATAGAGTTAAAAGAATTTACAGAGAGAGCTAAATTTCCTTCTCATGGATTAATTCTCAGAAAATCAGCTGATGAATTAATAGATGTCAGTAAAGGGATTACAACTTGGGAAGAACTGATTACAAAATATACTTTATTGAAAGAAAAGTACGGTAAAGTTTATATAGAAACGGATATGCGTGCCATGTATAACCCTACTCGAATGGAAGTTATTCAAAAATTAACTCAAAAGTTAGTCGATAAAATTAATTCGATATGTCCTGATTGTTCAACACCTGGTTTTGGAGTAACGGATGTAAAAATGGGATTACCTTGCCAACAATGTTCCTTTCCTACACGCTCTATCAAAAGTCATGTTTATGCATGTACAGTATGTAAATATTCTGAAGAAAAGCTATTTCCTAATGGCAAACTATACGAAGAACCTATGTTTTGTGATAGATGTAATCCTTAAAAATACTATAAAATGACACTTTGGTATCCATACACGCAAATGAAAAATTTAATTCCTTATCCAGAAGTTAAAAAAGGGAAAGGAGCACTACTTTATTTAAATGATGGTCGAAAATTAGTTGATGGGATTTCATCATGGTGGTCTGCCCTTCATGGATATAATCATCCTAAATTAAATAAGGCAATAATTAAACAATCTAAAAAGTTTTCCCATGTAATGCTTGGTGGTTTAACCCATAAACCAGCAATACAATTAGCTGAAAAATTAGTAGAAATAACACCTAAAGGTTTAAATCATGTTTTCTTTTCTGACAGCGGTTCAGTGGCTGTTGAAGTTGCTTTAAAGATGGCAATACAATATTGGTCAAATAAAAATAAATCCGAAAAAAATAAAATTATATCTCTAACTAATAGTTATCATGGAGATACTTTCAAAGCAATGGAAGTGAGTGATGATTCTGATTTTATTAAAGCGTTTTCAGGAATTTTAAATAAAGGTTTTTTTGTAAATGCTCCGAACGCGGGTTATAAACAAATTGATATTGAAGAAGATTGTAAGGTTTTAGAACAAATACTCATTAATAATCACAATCAAATTGCAGCTTTTATTCTCGAACCTATTGTTCAATGTGCAGGTGGATTTAAAATATACTCTCCTTACTTTCTAATTGAAGTTAGAAAATTATGCGATCAATACGATATTTTATTAATTTTTGATGAAGTTGCAACAGGATTTGGTAGAACTGGAAAGTTATTTGCTTCGGAGCATTCTAATGTAAGCCCAGATATTTTAATTTTAGGTAAAGCTTTAACTGCTGGATATTTAGGTCATGCTGCAACTCTTGCTAAAACAAAAGTATTCAATTGTTTTTTAGGAAAAGATTATGAAAATGCATTCATGCATGGTCCAACATTTATGGGCAATCCTTTAGCCTGTTCTGTAGCATTAAAAAGTATTGAATTATTTGAAAAAGAAAATTATTTGAAAAAGATTCTACAAATTGAAGAGATAATTAAATCGGAATTTTCTAAAATATCCTCTTCATTTATAAAAGAAAAAAGAATAATTGGTGCAATTGGAGCTATTGAATTAATCGATAAAAAATACGTAGAAGGTTTTCAAGAATTTTCCATCGAAAACAATGTTTGGCTTAGACCTATTGGGAATATTATTTATTTAATGCCTCCCTACATTATTAAGAAAAAAGAACTTAACAAAATTCTTACAGTAATTAAAAATTGGTTCACTATAATTCATTTAAAGCATGATAACCAAAAATATTGATAAAGCAATTACATTATTAAATCAGGAAAATATTATTGCAATTCCAACTGAAACAGTTTATGGTTTAGCTGGAAATATATTTAGTGAAATTGCACTTAAAAAAATATTTGAACTAAAAAACAGACCTTTTAATAATCCATTAATTGTTCATGTAAAATCGATAGATCAAATTCAAAAAATAGCAAGTGAAATACCTGAAATAGCTTTTAAACTTGTCGAAAAATTTTGGCCAGGACCTCTAACACTTGTTCTCAAAAAACAACCTCATATATCAGATTTGGTAACAGCCAACAAGGATACAGTAGCTATACGAATGCCTAATCATAAGCGTACACTTGAATTATTACAAAAATTAGATTTCCCATTAGCAGCTCCAAGCGCAAACCCTTTTGGTTCAATAAGTCCAACTTCTTCAAAACATGTTTTAGATTATTTTAATGATAAATTAGAATTAATTTTAGAAGGAGGGAATTGTGAAGAGGGAATTGAATCAACAATTATTGGATTTGAAGACAATCAAGTAGTCCTTTACAGACATGGTTCCATTACAATCGATGAAATTGAAAAAGTAGTTGGTAAAATAACAGATAATTCTAAAAATGATATTGATCCTAAAGCGCCTGGAATGTTTTCAAGACATTATGCTCCAAAAACCGATACATTTCTAACGAATAATGTTGTAGAACTCATAAAATCATTTCCTAATCAAAAAATAGGATTACTACTATTTCAAAATGACATTAAAAATCCCTCGATTAAATACCAAGAAATTTTATCAAAAAGTGGAGATTTGTCCGAAGCTGCTAGAAACTTATATGCTGCAATGCATCGATTAGATGAGAAAAATATTGACATTATCATCGCAGAGATTATGCCAGATAGTGGTTTAGGTAGAACTATGAACGATAGATTACAAAGAGCAATTAAAAAAAGTTAAATGAAAATAGTAATCAAACAAGCTTTTGTTGTAAACGAGGGCAACATTTCCGTAAAAGATATATTGATTTCAAATCAAAAAATTGAAAAAATAGCAGATTGTATTGCTCCGAAGAAAGAAGAAAAATGGATAGAAATCAACGCAGCTGGACTTTATTTATTTCCAGGAATGATTGATGATCAAGTACATTTTAGAGAGCCTGGTTTAACACACAAAGCAACCATCTATTCAGAATCGAGAGCAGCAGTTGCCGGAGGTATTACTTCCTTTATGGATATGCCAAATACAATTCCAAATACGTTGACGTTAGATTTATTGGAAGAAAAATACGAATTAGCAAGTAAAACTTCTTTGGCTAATTATTCTTTTTTCATGGGGATTAATAAAAATAATTTGGAAGAAGCATTAAAAGTTGACAATGAACAAGTTTGTGGAATTACAGATGACGGCTTGTATTTTGATGCGGAAGATGGAATATTGGCAAATTACCCTGACTTTTTAGAAAAACTATTTTCTGAATCAAATACATTAATTGCTTTGCACAGCGAAGACGATGCAATTATTAAAAAAAACACCAATCATTACAAGGAGTTGTATCAAAATGAAATTCCTTTTCAATTTCACGCCGCTATTCGAAGCAATGAAGCTTGTGTCACAGCAACAAAACGCGTGATTGAAATCGCAAAAAAGCACTCTAATCGACTTCATTTTTTCCATATTTCAACGTTGGATGAAGCCAATCTATTTAGTAATAATTTACCTATTCGAGATAAAAGAATAACTGCAGAAGCTTGCGTTCATCACTTATGGTTCAATGATCAAGATTACGAAAAATTAGGTGCTTCTATCAAATGGAATCCTTCGATTAAAACTAAAAAAGATCAAGAAAGCTTAATAAAAGCATTAAATGACAATTGTTTAGATATCATTGCTACGGATCATGCTCCACATACAATTGCTGAAAAAAGCGGTAATTATTTTCAAGCTCATTCTGGTGGTCCTTTGGTGCAACATGCATTAGTCACTTTGTTCGAATTATACCATCAAGGTAAAATTTCCTTAGAGAAAATAGCCGAAAAAACAGCGCATCATGTTGCTGAAATTTATCGTATCAAAGATCGAGGCTATATCAGAGAAGGTTATTATGCTGATTTGGTATTAGTTGATTTAAATCAACCTTGGGAGGTTACAAAATCTTCAATTTTATATAAATGCAATTGGTCACCATTCGAAAACCAAGTGTTTAAAAGTAAAATCAAAAAGACTTTTGTAAATGGAGAACTTGTTTACAATGACGGTAATTTAATAGATCATTCGAATGGATTAAGATTAAAATTTGAAAAAGAGAGATAAAATATTTAGATTAATTCTAAATAATACCTTTTTTACGGTATTGTTTAGAATCATTCTATATAATATTTTTGACTAAAATTTAAAAAATGAAAAATATATCTAGTTCAATTTTCACTTTAGGACTTTTAAATTGCTTTAATTTAACTGCTCAAGAACCTGATTCAAATAAAGTCATTCAATTTCAAGAGGTGATTATTAAAGAGAATCAATCTATTAATGGAAAAGAATATATGCCTATCCTAAAAGAAAATGTAATTTATGCTGGAAAAAAAACAGAAGTTATTTTAATGGATAAAATTAATGCAGACCTTACAACAAATAATTCAAGACAGGTATTTGCAAAAGTACCAGGGATAAGTATTTGGGAAAACGATGGTTCTGGAATTCAAACTGGAATTGCTGCTAGAGGATTAAGTCCAAATAGATCATGGGAATTTAACGTTCGACAAAATGGATACGATATTAGTTCTGAAGTTTTTGGGTATCCTGAAACGTATTATACTCCACCTTTGGAAGCCTTATCTAAAATAGAGGTTACAAGAGGTGCAGCATCTTTACAATTCGGACCTCAATTTGGAGGCCTTATAAATTATCAATTCAAAAAAGGTGATTCAAAAAAACCTTTTACATTCGAAAGCCAGCAAACATTTGGTACTTATGGACTTTTTAATAGGTATAATGCTATAGGTGGAACACTTAAAAAATTCTCTTACTTCGGATTTCTTCACAGTAGAAATGCCAATGGATGGAGAGAAAATAGCACTTACAATACACATACCGGTTATATTTCAGCCAATTACCAAATTTCAAGCAAAATAAATATTTCAGGTGAGTACACAAAAATGGACTATAAAAGTCAGCAATCTGGAGGTTTAACGGATAAACAATTTCAAGAAAATCATCGTCAATCCTTTAGAGAAAGAAATTGGTTTAGCGCTCCTTTCAATGTGGCATCTTTAACATTAAAATATGATATAAATGAAAAGCTTAATCTTCAAATTAAATCATTTTATACCTATGCTGAACGAAACAGTGTCGGCTATACAAAATCAATAATAACTAAAGATAGTATAAATGCTACAACACTTGATTTCAACACTAGGCAAGTTGATAGAGATAATTATAACAATTATGGGGCTGAAATTAGAACTTCATATAAATATAATTTAATTGGTAAAGAAAGTATTTTAGCTGGTGGTATTAGGGCTTATAAAGGAAATACTAACCGAAAACAATTAGGTATAGGAACAACAGGTCATGAATATGATTTAACATTAACAAAGCCAGAATACGGTCGTTTATTAGAGTTTGAAACAATCAATTATGCCTTATTTGCTGAAAACATATTTCAGATTGGTTCAAAATTAAAAATTGTTCCAGGAATTCGTTATGAATATATTGAAAATAAAAGCGAAGGATATATCAATAC
>CALPSU020000149.1 GCA_943326315.2 Chryseobacterium gleum | reverse complement strand
TGATGATTTCACGAATAATTTCAATCAATTGTTCTCCGAAAATCGTTAGAGATAAAGGAATTGTAGAACGATCAAACACCTGAAAACCTAATTCATCTTCTGCCTTTTTAATTTGCATCGAAAGTGTAGGTTGCGTTACAAAACAAGCTTCACTAGCGCGTTGAAAATGTCGGAAATCACTAACCGACAAAATGTATTGCATTTGTTGAATTGAAATCATATAAATATTATCTATGTATTTATAAAGTTAATCAATATATTTTATAAACACAAATAATCTATATTTGTAATAGTGGAACGAAAGTTATTCAACAGATTGTTCATAATTGATATACATTTAATAGGATATTAATGATTGAAAAAAGATTATTGATTAACTTTGGGTTCAAGAAAATTAACAATTAAAAATAAATAAAATGAGTGTATTAGTAGGAAAAAAAGCTCCGTCATTTTCAGCTGGAGCTGTTATTAATGGTAATGAAGTAGTTGGTGGATTCTCTTTGGATCAATTCATTGGTAAAAACGAAGTGTTGTTTTTCTTTTATCCAAAAGATTTTACATTTGTTTGTCCTTCTGAATTACATGCTTTTCAAGCACAATTAGGTGAATTTGAAGCTCGTGGTGTAAAAGTTGTTGCTTGTTCAACAGATACAGAAGAGTCTCACTGGGGATGGTTACAAGTACCTAAAAACAAAGGTGGTATCCAAGGGGTTACTTACCCAATCGTAGCAGATACTTCTAAAACTATTTCTGAAGCATTCGGTGTTTTAGCTGGTGAATATGAGTACGATATGGATGGTAAATTAGTAGCTAGTGGACCAATGATTGCTTACCGTGGGTTATTCTTAATCGACAAAGAAGGTATTGTAATGCACCAATTGGTAAACAATTTCCCATTAGGAAGAAACGTTGATGAGGCTTTACGTATGGTTGATGCATTGCAATTTTTCCAAGAAAACGGTGAAGTTTGCCCTGCTAACTGGACAAAAGGTTCTGAAGGAATGAAAGCTAGTTTTGATGGTGTTGCTGATTATTTAGCTGCTCATTGATTTTAAAGAAGTATTGAATTTGAAAAATGCTACTCGAAAGGGTAGCATTTTTTTTTATTAAGATTACTTTGTTTCGGCTTATGCGTTTATTGTAATTCAACTAGAACTTCATTTTTTCGACTAAAAACCTCAAAAGGTGCATTATAGCCAAAAAAATAAAATTTATTAGAATACTTTATACCTTCATTATCTAAAGCATCTTTTAAATTCTGTTTAAACTTTTCTATTTTAGTATCATTAGCCCAACCGTTAAACCTTATCGCAGCGAGGGTTTTTGCAGGTTCTTCCTTAAATTCTATACCTGATTGATTAGGCTTAGGAAGCATGTCCTTATTTAATTTCTTAGGTACCATAAACATCATAGTCATAGAATCATCTAATGACATTGAGACTGGTGAGGTCATAGATATTTTTTCATTCCTTTCATTATTTCCAAAAATATATCCCGCTAAAATTGAAAAGCCTTTACTTGAAGAATTTTTGTAGCCTTTTGTGGATAGTTTGACTGATGTAAATAAAGTAGCTTCATAACTTCTTATTTCAAATCGGTCATATTTTTTTATGACTACATAAGGGTATGTTTCAATATTTTTATGTCCACGTACAAAATAAAGTTGGACAAATGTAAACGCTATTAAGATTACTACAAGTATGATTGTTACTATTTTCATTTTTTTCATTTTAGTTTTTTATTTATAATGACAGCAAAAATATCGCTACTAAATTGCTAATATATTCACTATATCTATTTTATCAATAGTTTTAAAATCAGTAATATATCTGTTTTTTGTCAATTGTAATTAGTCATAGAGTTAATAACTAAATGATAGCTTCATTTTGAACTGTAATTTTTATTAAATTAAGTATTTAATCTAAATATCCTAATTTAAGCTTTAAAATATTTTTCAGTGAAAAGAAAGTTGTAATTAATCCCTTAAAAACTTTGACTACGTTCCCTTCAATGAATTTAGATGAGGTTTAATTATGTTGTTGTAAATCCTTAAACTCCAATTTTTCGCGACTTTTTCATCTGAAATATTCATCCATTTATCTTTTTTATGAAAAAAAGTATGAATTGGTTCAACGATACAGCCAAGGTATTGTTCGTTGTGAAATGAATAAAAATATATTGCTTTTATTCGTTTTGATCGATAAGCATATTTGGTCATTTTGGCAATAATGTTACAGTTGTCAATAAAATATATTTCATGTTTAATGGAAGCTAGTTTTAGCTTTTGAATATAGATTTCACTAATTAATTTAACACTTTTATTGTTTTGATGATATTCTATGTAACTCCCGAATTTGCTGTATTTATTTTCTGTAATTTGAATGTTTTTAGACTCAATTAGGGCATCTATCTTTTTTGTATATTCAAAAAATTGAATAGATTCGTTCTCTTTTAAATTGATTTTTAGTTTTCTGAGATCAATGCCTGGGCTTTCACAAACTTTTTGTGGTGTATTTTTTTTAATTAATTTTTGACTACTAGGATTTTCAATCTTTTTATTTTCACATGAAAATAGTGTGACTACAAGTAATCCCATTAATATTATCCAAGAGTGAAAAAATGTTTTCATTTATTAAAAAAGTGGTAACGAATAAAAAGTATCGTTTATTCTACAAAATCTAAATCTTTGTTATGTGTTTCGCTTATTGAAAGGGTCGAATATATTCCTAAGATAAAAACGATAATACCAACAACGACACATGAATAGATTACATTTCCAGAATTTGAAATTAATTTATAAAAAAGATAATTCATAGGGATTAACATTCCTCTAACCATATTAGGAATTGTAGTTGCTGCTGTTGAGCGAATGTTTGTTCCAAATTGTTCCGCACCAACCGTTACGAACATCGCCCAATATCCAGTCCCCAAGCCAAGCCAAACACAATAAAAGTAATACATTTCCGCCTTCTTATAACCACTAAAAAGCATTAAATAAACGCCTATTACTGTGAATATCATCATCCAGAAAATCGCTTTTTTTCTAGATTTAAACCATTGACTAATAATTCCACTTAAAAAGTCACCTGCAGAAATCCCAATATAAGCCCACATTATTGCTTTACCGGGATTAAGTTTTTCTTTTAATCCAAGTGGCGCAGTGAATTCATTTGCTAAAAAAGCTAATATTCCAATGCAGAACCAGGTTGGTAATCCAATCGCTATACATTTTATATATCTCGAAAAGCGATTAAAATTGTTAAATAACGAAAAGAAATTCCCTTTTGAAACAGAGGTTTCACTTTCAATATGTTTGAATATTCCAGATTCAGAAACGCCAATTCTAAATATTAAAAGAAGTAATCCTAAGCCTCCGCCAATAAAATAGGCAATTGTCCAATCTCCAGAGAGTTCTACGGTAAAATTAGCAACAACAGCTCCTAACAATCCAAATCCAGCAACAATTGAGGTACCTATTGCTCTTAGTTCTTTAGGTAATGATTCAGCTACTAATGTAATTCCTGCTCCAAGTTCTCCTGCTAATCCTATTCCAGCAATAAATCGAAGAGATGCATAGGCAGTAGTTTTATCCATGAAATTTATTTGAGGAAGAAATCCACAGGCTATATTTGCAATCGAGTATACCAGAATTGAACCAAATAGCACGGAAAGTCGGCCTCTTTTATCACCCAAAACTCCCCAAAGAATTCCACCCAATACAAGACCAAACATCTGCCAATCTTGGATTAAAGTTCCAACTTTGTTTATGTCTATCCCTAGACTATTTAAACTCGGTACGCGTACAATTCCAAATAAAAGGAGGTCGTAAATATCAACAAAGTATCCTAATGCAGCTACAATAACTGGGATACTAAAAAGATGTCTAAATTTTTCTTTCGCTGTAAAAGTTTCCATAATTGCGAAGTTAATAATTTCATTCATTATATTCGTACTATGCAAAAAGACAAACTTTACATGCAAAGATGTATTGATCTTGCTTTACTAGGAATAGGGGAGGTCGGATCAAACCCTATGGTGGGTGCAGTAATTGTTTTGGATGATGTTATTATTGGTGAAGGGTATCATCAAAAATTTGGGGAGGCACACGCTGAAGTAAATGCAATCAATGCTGTTAAAGATAAGTCATTATTAAATAAAGCGACAATTTATGTTTCTTTAGAACCATGTTCCCATTTTGGAAAAACCCCACCTTGTGCTGATTTGTTAATTAATTCTAATTTTAAAAAAGTAGTGATTGGTTGTCAAGATACTTTTTCGGAAGTTAGTGGAAGAGGAATTGAAAAACTAAAAGCTGCAAAAATAGACGTTGTTTTAGGTGTGTTGGAAGAAGAATGTAGAGATTTAAATAGAAGATTTTTTACTTTTCATGAACAGAAACGTCCGTATGTAATTTTAAAATGGGCACAAACAAAAGATGGTTTCTTAGATCGATTAAGAGACGATGATACAAATAAAATAAATTGGATTAGTTCAAAAGAGACAAAAACTTTAGTACATAAGTGGCGTTCAGAAGAAAGTTCAATTTTAGTTGGTAAGAATACTATTTTGAATGATAATCCAACATTAACAGTTCGAGAATTAACTGGAAAAAATCCAATTAGAATTATTTTAGATAGTCATTTGTCGTTGTCATTAAATTTTAATGTGTTTAATAAAGATGCTGAAACAGTTGTATTAAATTTAGAAAAAGAGGAAATTATTGAAGGTTTAAAATTCAAAAAAATTCTAAATTTTGATATTGATTCGATTTTAAAAGCGTTATACGATTTAAATATTCAATCCGTTTTTGTTGAAGGAGGCGCGCAAACCCTTCAATCTTTTATTTCTTCAAATTTATGGGATGAGGTAAGAGTAATTGTCGGAAATACAACTTTTAAAGAAGGGTTGAAAGCTCCAGTTTTAGCTCAAATACCTACATCTAATTTTTCATTTTCTAGTGATATGATTTATTTTTATAAAAAAATATGATTCTACTAATTTTAGCAATATTATCATCAAGTTTAATTTTTGTTATTTTTAAATTATTCCCAAGATTTTCAATTAATACTTTTCAGGCAATCGTTTTTAATTATATAACAGCTTTTATTTGTGGTTTTTTATTGTATGGAAACGTTTGGGAAAATAGTTTGATTGGAACAAGTAATTGGAGCTATTTTGCTATTTTATGTGGTATCTTATTTATTTCATTATTTTATTTAATGGGGGTTAGTTCTCAGAAAAATGGTGTTGCAATGACATCTATCTCTGTAAAAATGAGTATGGCGTTTTCAATGATGTTAATGATCTTTTTTTATGGAGAGAATGTTTCTTTTATTAAGGTTTGTGGGATAATATCGGCCTTTTTAGGTGTCTTTTTAATGGCTTTTCAAAAAACTGAAAAATCAAATGCTAAAAGTTATTCTTGGATGTTGATCATCCTTTTTATAGGAAGTGCTATTTTAGATTTTACATTGAATTTTGTTCAAAAATATGAGTTGTCAAAATTACCAGCATCTCTTTTTTCTGCTATAGGATTTGGTGTTGCAGGAGTTTTTGGATTGATATTTATTTTGATTCAATTTTTTAAAGGAGGGGAAAAATTACATTTAAAAAGTGCTATAGCAGGTGTGTTATTAGGAATACCAAATTACTTTTCAATCTATTTACTATTAGAGTCTTATTCTACAATAGGATGGAATGATTCTACAGTATTAGCTATAATGAATATTTCAATTGTTATGGTTTCGGCAATTGTCGGATTTATTGCATTCAAAGAAAATTTTAACTTTCAAAAGAAAATAGGTTTAATTATTTCCATTATAGCAATCGGATTGTTGTTCTTTGCAAGCAATAGTTAATAATTCGATTTATTAAATAATTCAACTAATTTAACAACAAAAAAATATGAAAATTCATCCTTTAAATACCGGAAATTTTAAACTTGACGGCGGAGCAATGTTTGGAGTTGTGCCTAAAAAAATATGGCAAAACACGAATCCAGCAGATCAAAACAATATGTGTGATTGGTCTATGCGAAGTTTGTTGATCGAAGATGGTAATAAACTAATATTAGTTGATACAGGAATAGGGGATAAACAAGCAGAAAAATTTTTCTCTCATTATTATCTTTCAGGTACAGATAGTTTAAAAGGTAATTTAAATAAACTTGGTTTTTCTTTGGATGATGTTACGGATGTTTTTTTAACACATTTACATTTTGATCATTGTGGAGGAGCTATACAGTGGAATAAAGATCGAACAGGGTTTGAACCTGTTTTTAAAAATGCTATGTATTGGAGTACAGAGAATCATTGGAAATGGGCTACTGAACCAAATCCAAGGGAAAAAGG
>CALPSU020000148.1 GCA_943326315.2 Chryseobacterium gleum | reverse complement strand
TCTAGAACAGTTCTTTTATATTCTGGTAATTCATCTAAAAATAAAACGCCATTATGAGCTAATGATATTTCTCCAGGTTGAGGATAACTGCCTCCGCCAACCAACGCTACATCAGAAATGGTGTGATGCGGTTTTCTAAAAGGACGTTGGGTAATTAAACCAACTTCTTTTCCAGTTTTTCCTGCAACACTATGAATTTTAGTTGTTTCAAGAGATTCTTCTAATGTCATTGGGGGCAATACAGTAAGTAATCTTTTTGCTAACATGGATTTACCAGATCCTGGTGGTCCGATTAATATAACATTATGTCCTCCAGATGCTGCAATTTCAAAGGATCTTTTAATGTTTTGTTGTCCTTTAACGTCTTTAAAATCTACTTCAAACTCATTTAATTTTTGTTGAAATTCCTTTTCAATATCCACAATTGTTGGGCTTATTTCTATTTTATGATTTAAAAAATTTACTACTTCGTCTAAAGAAGACATTCCGTATATCGTTAATCCATCTACAACTGCTGCTTCGATAGCATTTTCCTTTGGTAAAATGATGCCTTTGAAACCTTCTTTTTTAGCTTGAATAGCAATCGGCAATATACCTTTAAGAGGTTTCAAGCTCCCGTCTAAAGATAGTTCGCCTAAAATAATGTAATCTTTTAAACGATCACAAAGTACTTGCTCACTAGCAGCTAAAACTCCCACAGCGATTGGGAGATCAAAAGTAGAACCTTCCTTACGAATATCTGCAGGAGCCATATTTACTGTAATTTCTTTTCCTGGAAATTTTAGATTATTGTTTTTGAAAGCTGCTTTTATTCGTTGTTGACTTTCTTTTACAGCACTGTCTGGTAGACCTACTAAAAAAAAGTTTACTCCATTTCCTAAATTTACTTCGACTGTGATGGTTGTAGCGTCTATTCCAAAGACAGCGCTACCATAGGTTTTTACTAACATATTTGAGTTTAATTTTTAACGTTACTCTATTGAAGTTAGTCAAATAGTTGAGAATCTACAAGGATATCAAAATGTTTTATTGATTTATTATGGATGAACAATATTGTATGCTTTTTTAATTATTTATAAAAAATACAATAGATTTTGTGCTGTTTTTTTTACTAGTTTTGCACGCGATCAATATGATTTACTCACAATTTATTTAATTATAATGAATAATTTTTATCTCTTAATATTTTCAATAGTTTTTAGTAATTTTTCTTCTATTTCTCAAGGTTGGATCACATCAGTACCTTTAAAATTAAAAGAGCAAGTGAATTCAAAATCCAACGATGTTTCACCTCTTTTTTATACAGATAGTACAACGCTTTATTTTACAAGAAGTGCTGAAGAACAGAAATATAAAGGATTTTTTAATCAAGATATTTGGATGTCTAAACAAGAAAGGTTAGGTGTTTGGGCAGAAGCAACTCCAGTAAAAGAATTAAATAACCATTTAAACAATTCTGTTTTGGGGTTTAGTTCGAAAGGGGATAAAGTGTATTTATTAGATTCTTATAATAAGAATAAAACCTCGGTAGATGGTATTGCGGTTTCAGAGATGAAGGAAGGTAAATGGACAGAACCTAAACATTTTCCAATTGAAGGTTTATTAGTTGAAGGTGATTTTTGTGGTTTTTCAATTAATAAAGAAGAGAATGTAATCGTAATGTCATATAAAGGACCTTTGTCATTAGGTGAGGAAGATTTATATGTAAGTTTCAAGCAAGAAAAGGATGATTGGTCTGTTCCAATTCATCTTGGTGAAACTATAAATACCGAAAAATTTGAAATAAGTCCATTTTTAACATCTGATTCCGACACATTGTATTTCTCTACAAACGGGAGAGATGGATTGGGTGGTGCTGATATCTTTTTTTCGGTTAGATTAGATGATAGTTGGCAAAACTGGAGCAAACCAAAAAATCTTGGAAAAGTAATTAATTCGCCTAATTTTGATGCATATCTTCATATAGTTGGTAATAGAATTTTCTGGTCTTCGGATCGTGAGATGATTGGAAATGAAGATATTTATTATGTTCAAAAAGTAAAACCACCAAAGTTAAAAGTGGGTGTAAAAGAATCGAAATCAATATCTGTTTTTAAAGGAGTAGACGGTAAAGTTACGATATCAGTTGAAGGTGGTGTTGAACCCTATACCTATAAATGGTCTAATGGTTCCACTGAAAAAGACCTCGTTAATGTTTCAGATGGTGAATATACGGTTATAGTTACGGATGCTGTAGATCAGGAAATTACGTTGAAAGCAATAGTTTCTACTCCTAAACTTGAGGTAGGTGAAAATATTGCTGTATTTTTTGATCCTCCGGTAGTATTGTATTACGCTTTAGCAAAAACAGATTTAACTGAGGAAAGTAAAAAATCTTTAGAAAGAGTGATTTCAGTTTTAAATAGTAATCCGGATATTAAGTTAGAAGTTGGATCTTACACTGACTGTAGTGGAGATTTTACGTATAATATGGAATTATCAAAAGTGAGGTCAAACATAACTGTAGAATATTTAAAAAGTAGAATTGTAAATCCTAATCGAATTAGTGGGGATGGATTTGGGGAGACAAAGTTGGTTGTAAAATGTAATTGTGATAAGGATGAATGTACAGAAGAAAATCACAAAAAAAATAGAAGAACAGAGTTTGTTATCCTAAAGTAAAATTTTGAATTAAATTATTAAGCTTTTCTTTTTTATTCCTTAGTAGTTTTCGAAAAATAAGTAATCGTCTTTTTTTGTTCCTGAGAAGATTGCGAAGAATGGGTAATCGTCTTTTTTTTTGTTCCTGAGTAGTTTACGAAAAATAAGTAAACGTCTTTTTTTTGTTCCTGAGTAGATTACGAAGAATGAGTAATCGTATCGAAGGGACAAAAAAAACAGATACTCTAAAAGAATATCGGTTTCAAAAATGTATTTATAAAATCTTAACGTTTGTGCATTCCTTCGTCAGAAACAGATAATCTTTTTCTACCTTTTGCGCGACGTGCAGCTAATACTTTACGTCCATTTTTAGTAGCCATACGACTACGGAAACCGTGTTTGTTTCTTCTTTTTCTTACAGACGGTTGAAACGTTCTTTTTGTCATGATATATACTTATTAGTCTTGTATTTCTTTTAAATTCGGAATGCAAAGATAAGTATTTTTTCTATTTTTCAAAGTGTTTAGTTAAAAATATCAAAAAAAAGTATTAGAAACGATAGAGTACGCTATTTTTGTACTAAATAGAAAGAAAATATGTTGCGTCCGAAGAAAGACAAAGAGCCAAAAATTAAATTATCAAAGGAAAGTATAGCTAAGGCTAAAGGAATCTTCACCTACCTTAAACCTTATCGTTTTATATTTAGTATAGGTTGGGTTTTTCTTCTATTATCTTCATCTGCAATGATTTTTTTTCCTTATTTAATGGGGCAATTATTAGGTAAAAGCGGAGTGAAATCTACCTCGATGAATGATTCATTGTCATTAATCAATTTGGATAATTTGAATTCAGTTGTTTTAATGCTGTTTGTTTTGTTCGCTGTTCAGGCAATTTTCTCTTATTTCAGAGTAGTGATTTTTACCAATGTAACTGAAAATGCGTTAAGAGATTTAAGAAGATCAGCCTTCGAGAAATTGATTTTTATGCCAATGGATTTCTTCAATCAAAATAAAGTAGGCGAACTGACAAGTAGAATTTCATCAGATATAACTCAAATACAAGAAACTTTAAGAACCACAATTGCTGAATTTTTCCGCCAAGTGGTGACAATTGCAGGTTCAATTATCTTACTTGTATTTATTTCATGGAAATTAGCATTGATAATGGTTGCTACAGTTCCAGTTATGGCTTTGATTGCAGTTTTCTTCGGTCGTTTTATTAAAAAGTTATCGAAACAAGCCCAAGATTTTTCAGCTGAATCAAATTCAATTGTGGAAGAGGCTTTAATGGGGATTTCCAATGTTAAATCGTTTACAAATGAATGGTTTATATTGGGTAAATACCAAAAATCAATCGATGAAATTAGAACCTTGAATATCAAAAGTGGAATGTGGAGGGGATTATTCATCTCGTTCATCATTTTTTGTATGACAGGTGCAATTATATTTATTGTATGGCAAGGTTTATTAATGACACAGGGAACGAATCCAGAATTGACGTCTGCCGATTTCTTCTCATTTATGATGTATACGATTATGATGGTAGCATCAGTGAGTTCAATTCCTGATTTATATGCAGCTATTCAAAAATCGATTGGAGCTACAGAGAATCTGATGAACATTATTAATGATAAAAGTGAAAAAGAATTATTAAAAGGAACTCAAAAACCTACTTTAAAAGGGAAATTACATTTTGAAAATATCCATTTTTCATATCCTCAACGAATAGATATTGAGGTATTGAAAGGAATTACTTTCACAGTCAACACAAACGAGACTATTGCTTTAGTAGGATCGTCAGGTGCAGGTAAATCGACTATTTCATCTTTGTTATTAAACTACTATAATTTGTCTTCAGGAGCAATTCTTTTTGATGATGTAAACGGGAAAGATATTGACACCGAGCATCTTCGTAAACAAATGGCCATAGTTCCGCAAGAAGTGATTTTATTCGGAGGAACAATTGAAGAGAATATTGCTTTTGGAAAACCAAATTCGACAGAAGAAGAAGTTATCGAAGCAGCACGACAAGCAAATGCATTGGAATTTATTAATTCTTTCCCAGAAGGATTAAAAACACAAGTAGGGGATAGAGGGATTCAATTATCAGGCGGACAAAAACAACGTATTGCAATCGCAAGAGCAATTTTGAAAAATCCAACCATTTTAATTTTAGATGAAGCAACATCAGCATTGGATTCAGAATCAGAAAGATTGGTTCAAGATGCGTTGGATAAATTAATGGTAGGTAGAACTTCTTTTGTGATTGCGCATCGACTTTCAACGATTCGTAAAGCAAATAAGATATTGGTTTTAAACCAAGGTGTTATAGCTGAATCAGGTACACATGAAGAGTTAATTTCTCAGCAAGGAATTTATGCTAATTTGGTTGAATTACAAGGCGTGGAGGGGAATTAACATAGTTATTAAAGATATTAAAGATGGTTCACTTTATTCAACAGATCAAATTTCGAAATGAAACACTATTCTATTATGGTTTGCTGTGTCTAATTTTGTCAGCTATTTTTATTCTACTTACAAAATATACAAGTACACAGGTTTACAACGTGAATGCTTGGTATAAACCTTTCAAATTTGCTTTTTCAACCTTTTTATTTGTTTGGGCAATGGCTTGGTATTGCTATTACTTGCCAAATTTCAATATTAGGTTGTTTAATTGGACTGTAATTATTTTGTTGGGGTTTGAAATTTTTTATATTGCATTTCAAGCAAGTAAAGGTCAATTGTCTCATTACAATTTAAGTACTCCTGTATATGCAACCTTATATTCAATAATGGCAATAGCAGCCACTTTGGTGACACTTTATACAGCCTATGTCGGAGTTTTATTTTTTAAAAACGATTTCCCTTCACTACCTAATTATTATTTATGGTCGATTCGTTTAGGTATAATCATTTTTGTAATTTTTTCATTTGAAGGATTTGCGATGGGGTCAAGTCTTAATCACAGTGTAGGTGCATTAAACGATAATTCAAATTGGTTTATTTTAGGTTGGAGTAAAACAGTTGGTGATTTGAGAGTTTCACATTTTATTGGGATGCATGCTTTACAAGTTTTACCATTCCTTTCGTACTTTGTTTTAAAAAATACAAAATTAACAATTGGACTTTCTGTTGTTTATGGATTGTTAGCTGTTATCACTCTAATACAAGCTCTTAAAGGTCGACCATTAATCAAAAGTGATATTTCTCAAAAAGAAATATCGAATAAAGCTTAATCTATATCAAAAATTAAACAGAAATCAATTTTTAATTTATTTAATCAATTGATATCAGTTTTGAACCACTTCGTTCATTAATTTGTGTTGAGTTACTGCGAGTAAATCATTAAAAAAAACATTAATCGGACTTTCAGCATATACAGCATTGATTCCATGAATTACAAAGATTTCTAATGCTTGAGTTCTTAAATTATTCGCATGAAAAATAAATTTCTCTTGGATTTGATTTGAAGTGTTTGAATCAATAGTTGGTTGATTAATTAAATCAGTAATTAGTCCAGAAATTTCTTTTTTTGCATTTTCAAGTAGGATTAAACCTTTCGAATTGAGATTTTTCATTTTGATTAATCTATCGGATTGTCGGTTGTTAAAAGTTTGAGATTCTTTAATTATTTTTTCAGTTTCGTCTAGCAGACGTTTGAAGATTCCAAAGGTTACAGAGATAAAAAAGGCTTGAGCATAGATTATAAAAGGGAGTTTGAAAACTGTTTCATCCAAAAAAGATTTTTTCTCGTAAACACTGAAAATATGTTCATTCGGAATA
>CALPSU020000147.1 GCA_943326315.2 Chryseobacterium gleum | reverse complement strand
ATCCGGATATGCCCAAAGAAGCATTTAAAGCAATGTGGGCAACAATAGGAAAAGGTGAAATATTTAGAGCATTTGTGAAAAATCAAAAAAAGGATAAGACACCATATTATATTGAGGGAGCTTTTATGCCTGTTCTGGGTGAAAATGGAAAACCTGAAAAATATATGGGTATTCGATTTGACATAACCAAAGAAACGTATGAAAAACAAGCTGCAATTGGAGTTTTAAATGCAATTGATGCTTCTTATGCTTTTGTAGAATTTGACAAACTAGGAAATGTATTAAAGGCGAATGATAATTTTCTTAAATTAATGGAATATACTTTAGAAGAAATAGTAGGTAAAAATCATAAGATATTTATCGATTCAAAGTATTCTAAAACGGATGAATATAGAAAATATTGGGTTGATTTAGCAAACGGAAAATCATTTAATGATACTTATAAATTCATTTCCAAAACGGGGAAAATAGTATGGTTACAATCGGTTTATTCTCCTATAAAAGACGAAACGGGTAGAATTGAAAAGATAGTGAAAATTGCTACTGATATCACTTCAGCTACAGAAGCATCTTTAGCTACTAAAAATGCCTCAAATGAAGTTACAAGAGTATTGAATTCAATTACTAAAGGTGATTTCTCTCAAAAATATTCAATCAATTCATCAAGTGATTTGAAAATAATGGGAGATTCATTAAATAAAACAATTGACGTGCTTTTATCTCAAAAAGAATCTCAAATTGAAAATCACGAAGCCTCAGAAGAAGTTAAAAGAGTAATAAGCGCTTTGGCAATCGGAGATTTGACTTATAGATATTCAATTGATTCAAAAGGAGAATTGAAAATGATGGGGGAATCTTTAAATAAAACAATTGAAATATTAAATGATTTGATAACGAAAGTAATTACTAGCGCAGACAATTTAACTGAAGCTAGTCAAGAAATTTCTAATTCAGCACAACAACTTTCAAAAGGGGTTACAAATCAAGCAAATTCTGTTCAAGAAATTTCTTCTTCTATGGAAGAGATTACTGCTAACATTCAACAAAATACTTCAAATTCCAGACAAACTGAAAAAATATCTACCAAAGCTTCTATAGATATTCTGGAAAGTAAAGAATCTGTTTTTGATACTGAAACTTCAATGAAGTTAATTGCAAATAAAATTACTATAATCGGTGAAATTTCGAGACAAACTAATTTATTAGCACTCAATGCAGCGGTAGAGGCCGCAAGGGCTGGTGAGCATGGTCGAGGCTTTGCGGTTGTTGCTGCTGAAGTGAGGAAACTAGCTGAGGTAAGTCAAGGTGCTGCTAATGAGATCGACGGTCTTTCTGTAAAAAGTGTTTATTTATCTCAAAAATCTGGAAAAATGCTAAGTGAAGTAGTGCCAAATATTCAAACAACTTCGGATTTAATTCAAGAAATTACTGCTTCTAGCATTGAACAAAGCGCAGGTGCTGAACAAATAAATAATTCAATACAAATATTAAATAATGTTGTTCAAGATAATGCTAGAACAGCTGAAGAAATGTTAAAAGGAGCTCAAGAATTAAATTATCAAGCAGAAGAATTACAGAAAGCTGTTTCATTTTTTAAGATTGAAAGTAATTAGAATTAAAACTGAAATTTGACAAGTAGTTTTGATAGATTTATTTTAAATTAATTACTAAGAGTGGATTTAGAATAAATTAAGATTTTTTTTGATTTTTTATAAAGTAGAATTGTATAATTTTATTAAGTTTATGGCTTAGTTTTTAAAAAATAAAAATAATTATGGGTTTATTTGGGGGTATATCATCGAAAGAAAAGGAGTTTTTAATTTCAGTAATTTCAAATATTTCAAAAGGAAACAATGTTTCTGTTTCAACTGCAAATATTTCTGATGCTAGAATTATTGAAGTGTTAAATAGTTTAAATCAAAGATCTAAAGATTTAAATGATTACCTAAATGAACTAAGTAACGGTAATTTAGAAGCTGAATTTAAATCGAATAATAAGGAGGATTTAATAGCTGGAACTTTATTGAAAGTAAGAAATTCAATGAAATTGCAAAAAGAAACTTCAGAACAACAGCAAAGAGAGATTGATGCTAGAATGAAATTAGTCGATGAAATGTGTATCGTTTCTGAAGTAGATTTGAAAGGATATATTACCTATGTGAACGATTTACATTGTGAAGTTTCTCAATATAAGCGTGAGGAATTGATGGGACAAAACCAAAATATTGTTCGTCATCCTGATATGGATAAGGAAGTCTTTAAAGAATTATGGTCTACAATAGGTAGAGGACAAATTTTTAGAGGACCTGTAAAGAATAAGAAAAAAGACGGTACACCTTATTATGTTGATGGAGTTTTTGCACCAGTATTAGGAGCAAATGGAAAACCAATAAAATATATCGGGGTTCGTTATGAAAATACTGCTATAACTATTGAGAAACAAGCTTCAGATGGCATTGTATCTGCAATTAATACAACTTTTGCTTACATTGAATTTGATTTAAAAGGAAACATTATTACTGCAAATGATATTTTTTTAAATGCATTAGGATATACTTTAAATGAAATTGTAGGTAAACATCATCGAACATTTGTAGAACCTGAATATGCAAATACATCTGCTTATTCTAGATTCTGGGAAGAATTAGGAATGGGTATTCCTCAAAATGGTTTATACAAACGTATAACAAGAGCTGGAAAAGAAATTTGGATTCAAGCTGTTTATTCTCCTGTAAAAGATGAGATGGGTAGAATCGTTAAATTTGTTAAAATAGCTACTGATGTTACAGCTGCTACAGAAGCATCTTTTGCAACACAAAAAGCTTCAGCAGAGGTTACTAGAGTTCTAAAATCTATTGGTGAAGGCGATTTATCTCAAAAATATTCAATTAATTCTCTAGCGGAATTAAAAGAAATGGGAGATTCTTTAAATCAAACAATTGAATTATTAAATGAGCAAAAAGAAGCAGAATTAGAAACGCAACTTGCTGCAAAAGAAGTTAGTAGGGTTATTGTTGCTCTTTCTGAAGGTGATCTAACACAAAGATATTCAATTGAATCAATTGGAGAATTGAGAAAAATGGGAGAGTCACTAAATCAAACAATAGTTATTTTAAGTGATTTAATATCGAAGGTTATTCTTAATGCTGATAATATTGCTTCTGCAAGTATTCAAATGTCATCATCCGCTCAACAGTTGTCAGAAGGAGCTACAGGCCAAGCTAGTTCAGTAGAAGAAATTTCCTCTTCAATGGAAGAGATGACAGCAAATATTCAACAAAATACAAGTAATTCTCGTCAGACAGAGAAAATTTCTACGACTGCTTCGATTGATATTATTGAAAGTAAAGAGTCTGTTTTAGAAACTGAAAATTCGATGAAATTAATTGCTTCTAAAATTTCTATTATTGGTGAAATTTCAAGACAAACTAATTTATTAGCTTTAAATGCAGCTGTAGAAGCTGCAAGGGCAGGTGAACACGGTAGAGGTTTCGCAGTAGTTGCTGCAGAAGTTAGAAAACTTGCAGAAAGAAGTCAGTTAGCAGCTACAGAGATTGATGAAGTTTCAGCGAAAAGTGTTTCGGTAGCTCAAAAATCAGGACAAATGTTAAGTGATGTTGTACCAAATATTCAAAAAACATCTGATTTGGTTCAAGAAATAACGGCATCAAGTATTGAACAAAGTTCTGGTGCAGAACAGATAAACAATGCAATTCAGAATTTGAATAATGTAGTTCAGGAAAATGCAGCAACTGCAGAAGAAATGGCTGCTGGAGCAGAAGAATTAAGTGTTCAAGCAGAAGAATTACAAGAAGCTGTTTCTTTTTTCAAGATTGAATCTGGAAATAAGGCAATTACACGAAATAATAAAATTGTTCCAAATAAGACTGTTGTTCCTAAAAAAGAAATTAAAGCAACCTCTTACGTTGCTAAATCTCCAAAATTAGAGATTAATTTATCTGATAATTTAGATTCGGAATATAGTCAATTTTAAAATAATTAAAGCATCATAATTTCTTAAAAGAAGTTATGATGCTTTATTATTAGTTGTTTTAAATAGGTCTCGATATTAAAACTATTGGGTATAAATACTTAATAATTATATTTAATAGCATTAATAAAAATCGTTTATCAAAAGTGAAATGGTAATTGCAATTGCAAATCATAAAGGGGGATCAGGTAAAACTACAACTACAATAAATTTGGGAGTAGCACTTTCTAATTTAGGAAAAAAGGTTCTGATTATCGACTTAGATCCCCAAGGTAATTTATCCTATTCCTTAGGGATTCCTGATAATTTGCCTACAATTGCAGATGTTTTTACTGGAGATAAACAATTAGAAGATGTAATAGTCGAAAGAGAAGGTGTGGATATTGTTCCTTCCAATATGTTTTTAGCTGATATAGAACTTTCTATACAAGGGGTTAAAGATAGGTTATTCGTTTTAAAATATTTGTTGGATAAACATCTGTCAAAATACGATTACATTTTGATAGATTGTTCACCTTCAAAGTCTTTACTTACGATAAATGCATTGGTATTAGCTGATAAAGTAATTACGACAATATTGTTAGACGTATTAAGTGTGCAAGGTTTGAATCAAATTAATAGAACTGTATTTGATGTAAAAAGAGGTTATAATCGAAATCTTTCATTTTTAGGAATTTTACCTATTAATGTTGACTTGAGGAGTAATATTTCGAAGGAAATATTAACTTTTGTTGAAGAGAATTTTGATATACCTATTTTAAAATCTTATATTAGAAGTTGCGTAAAATTTGCAGAAGCGCCTTCGTTTGGTGAAAGTATATTTTCGTATGCCCCAAGTTCAACAGGCGCTGAAGATTATCAAGTTTTAGCAAAAGAAATAATAATCTTAAATAATTAAAAAATGGCATTAGGAAAAAACATGAAAGTTGATAGACTAATTCCTTTGGAAGTTGATAGTGTTCTTGAAAATCAAGCCTTTAGTATGGATGCTGAGTTGGTTGAAATTTCTGAAGTTCAAGATGAACATTCAGTTGAAACAGAAATTAAGATTAAAACTGAACCGACAATTCAGTATGAAAATGTTGAAAATGAAACAATTAAAATAATTTTTATTCCGTCAAGAAGAAAAACTCAAAAGAGAATTTTGATAAATATTGAAGGAGCATTGAATATTAATAATGTAGATTTACTTTATTCAAAAGTAAATGTTGTTTTTGAAAATTATGATTTTGTTGAGGTTACAATGACAAACATTACAGAGATTGATCTAACTGTAATTCAGTTGTTTCATGCAATTAGAGTTTCTTATTTACCTCAAAAAAAATATATTACTATTAATTCAGAATTTTCAAGAGATGATCGAAAATTATTAAATATATGTGGTTTTGTAGAACTTCAATCGCAAAAATCTGAAGCATAACTTAGTAATAGAAATGAAGCAATAAATTATAAAATGTTTATTTAAACGTTTTATAATGAAATAAATAAAAAAATTATGGCAAAAAATATTCTAATAGTCGATGATTCTGAAAGTATTAGGGTCGTTGTAGGAATGGCCTTGAGAAGTGAAGGGTATAATGTTATTGTCGGAGAAGATGGCCAACATGGTTTGGAATTATTATTGGAAAATGATGGTATCAATTTGATTATTTCAGATTTAAACATGCCTAGAATGGATGGAATTTCTTTTTTAAAAGAAGTAAGGAAATTAGACAAGTTTAAATATTTGCCGATATTAATATTAACCACTGAATCGCAAGAGTCCAAAAAAATGGAAGCTAAAAATTCTGGAGCAACAGGTTGGATTATTAAACCTTTTGTTAAAGAGAAGTTACTTGCGGTTGTTAAAAAAGTGATGCACTGATGGATGAAATGAAAGAAACCTACATTCAAGAAGCAAACGAGTTATTAGAAAACTTAGAATCTTCTTTATTGTCTCTAGAGAACAATCCGAATGATAAATCAAATATTGAACAAGTTTTTAGGGTAATGCATACCTTGAAAGGAAATAGTAGTATGTTTGGTCTTTCAAAAATTGCAGAATTTGTTCATGATTTAGAGACAATCTATGATAAAATTCGTCAAAGTGAAATGCAATTATCTAAAGATATTTTAAATGTTACCTTGGCGTCGTTTGATCATTTGAATTTAATTATTCTTGATTCAGAATTACTAAATGAAACGAATAAAGAGAATCATTTTAAGTTAATATCTGAGATTCATAAATTTATTGGAAAAGAAGGAGAAGAATCTTTTAAAGATCATGAATTTGAAGGTAATAACAAAGATGTCAATTCTGAAAATGATCAAATAATTACGAACTCTTTAAGAACAGTTTATATTTATTTTGAACCGAATGAATCTATATTTTTAGATGGTTCAAATCCATTATTTTTAATTGCTGAATTAGCGTCGTTAGGTAAAAGTATTGTTGT
>CALPSU020000146.1 GCA_943326315.2 Chryseobacterium gleum | reverse complement strand
TCTCTTAAAATATTACAATAAACAATGGTTGAATAATCCGGTCTAAAACCAGCCTGACCACCAGGAGTATATGCATCGGTAGAACGTAATCTTTTATTTGCAGTATAATGATTTACCATCGAATCCATGCAACCAGCAGTTACAGCAAAGAAATATTTTGGTCGACCTAATTTTTTAAAATCACGTAAATCATCTTTCCAATTTGGTTGAGCAACGATCCCTACTTTGAAACCTTCGTCTTCCATTATTCGACTAACGACTGCTGTTCCAAAAGCAGGATGATCTACATAAGCATCGCCGGAAATCATCACAATATCGCATTCTTCCCACCCTCTTTTTTCTACCTCTTTTTTTGTAATAGGTAACCAGTCTGTAATTGGCCTTTCATTTGTCATGGTACAAAGTTACGGTATTCTTTTTAATGCCAAAAATCGAGTAAACATCAAAAAAGATAAAAACTGATGTTTACTAAAGAAATTTAACTAACTTTAATGTCAAATCACTATGTAAACATCAAAAAATTAAAAAAACAATGTCTGCTATATTATATAAAATAAACCCCGATAGAAATAAACCTTGGAATGAATTGCCAAATCTACCTATTTCGGAAGAATTGTATCGAACCACAGAAATTTTTGAAAAGCTAGGTAATGCAAAGGCTGCTTTAGCCAGATTACACGGAAGAAGTGTTGTAATTCCAAATCAAGGATTACTGATTAACACCATCAGTTTACAAGAAGCAAAAGCTTCTAGTGAAATTGAAAACATTTTTACAACAGACGATGAGTTGTATAAAGCTTATAGTGAAAATAATTCGGCTGTAAATGGAGCTTCTAAAGAGGTGTTAAGATATAAAGAAGCTTTATGGAAAGGATTCCATTTATTAAAAAAAGAAGAAAATTTTACCGAACAATACTTCATTCATCTTTTTCAAGAAATCATTCAAACAGATGATGAAATACGATTAGAATTTAACAATACTACTATAAAACAAGGAGGAACAGGACCTAATTCAGGAAAAGTAATCTATACACCGCCAAGAGGTAAAGAAGTTATTCAATCAAAATTATCTAATTTAATTGATTTTTTAAATGATGATGAAAAATACAAAATGGATCATTTAATAAAACTTGCAATTGCTCATTATCAATTTGAAGTAATCCATCCTTTTAGGGATGGAAATGGAAGAACAGGTAGAATATTTAATATTCATTATTTAACCAATAAAGGGTTAATAGATTTGCCAATTTTATATTTAAGTCGTTATATTATTGAAAATAAAGAGGATTATTACAATGGATTATTAGGTGTTTCTCAAAGAGGAGATTGGAAAACGTGGATTATATATATGTTAAGCGCTATTGAATTTACCTCAAACTTAACCTACAATAAAATTAATGATATAATTTCTGCAAAAGATTCCATTTTAAATTACGTAAAAAAAGAGGCAAAAAAAATTAGAAAACCAGAAGAATTAATTAACCTGATTTTTACTCAGCCGCTAATTCGAGTAAAGCACTTGCAAGAAGCAAAACTATATTCTGAAGCAACGGGAAGAGAATATCTGAATATTTTAAATGATTTAAAAATTGTCGAAAAGAAAACAATTGAAGGACATCATTATTATTTAAATAAAGAATTATATCGAATTCTTTCTGAATAATAACTTTTACTCAATAAATACTGTTGCAATATTTTCTTCTTCAGCCTCAATTTTTATAATTGTTTTACCAAAAAGAGGACCTTTTCTTCCAACAACATCAAGTACTGCTACACCAGCTTGACCAGCTTGGTAAATTTTAGAATAGTTAAAAAATGCTTCGCCTTTGTAATCACTTTGAATTGAATCGTTAATAATTGAACTTTTTGTAGTTGTTGATTTTCCATAAACACGAACCCAAGCTCCTATTACTAATTCATTTTTTGCTCCTCTAACCGTTATTTTTGCCGTTGTTTCTGGTGTTTTTTTACAACCAGAGAATAACGTTACACTAATAAATGCAATTAAAGAAAACAGAATTATGGATTTAAAAGATCGTTTCATACTAGCAAAATTAAATTAATCGTAATCAACTCCAAAGATAATCGAATTTTTTAAATAGACAAACACCATAATTTCTTAACTTCGCACATCACATTTAAAAGTGACTATGATTTTTTGCGAATATGAAAGATAAAATTGATACTATAATAGAAGAAATTAACCATTTTTCTATTGAAGATACGCAAACACTAGAAAAATTTAGAATCCAATATTTAGGAACTAAAGGTGTTTTAAAGGATTTATTTGGAGAATTAAAATCTGTTCCAAATGAAGAAAAAAAAGACGTTGGTCAACTTTTAAATAGTTTACGATCATTAGCTGAGGGAAAATTTAACAGTTTCAAAGAAACACTTGATACACCTCAAGAAAAATCTTCTTCAATTGACACTTCTCGCCCAGGAGAAGATTCTCCTGTTGGATCTAGACATCCCTTAATGTTAGTAAGAAGTGAAATTATTGAAATTTTTAATCGCATTGGATATACGGTATCTGAAGGACCAGAAATTGAAGACGATTGGCATAATTTTTCTGCTTTAAATTTTCCCCCCGAACATCCCGCTCGTGATATGCAAGACACATTCTTTATTGAGAATGATGAAAAAGAAATGGCTTTAAGAACACATACTTCTTCTGTGCAAGTAAGAATTATGGAAAATCAAAAACCTCCAATTCGAACAATTTGTCCTGGAAGAGTTTTTAGAAATGAAGCAATATCAGCTCGTGCTCACTGCTTTTTTCATCAAGTAGAAGGTTTATACATTGACAAAAAAGTTTCTTTTGCAGATTTAAAACAAACTCTTTTATATTTTGCGCAAGAAATGTTTGGAGAGAAAGCCCAAATTCGTTTGCGCCCTTCTTATTTTCCTTTCACAGAGCCTAGTGCTGAGGTTGATGTTTCTTGTACTATTTGCAACGCAAAAGGATGTAACGTCTGTAAAAATACTGGCTGGTTAGAAATTTTAGGTTGTGGAATGGTTGATCCTGCAGTTCTAGAATCGTGCGGAATTGATTCGAAAGAATATTCTGGATTTGCTTTTGGAATGGGAATTGAACGTATTACGCAGTTAAAATATAAAGTAAACGATTTACGTTTGTATTCGGAAAATGATGTTCGTTTCTTAAAACAATTCACTGGAAGCATATAATTATGGGACTATTTTCAGCTTTTAAATCAAAAGATAACGTATCCTTTCCTTGGATAGAGCTAATTTCTAACGAGCAATTGAAAACGGCTATTGCGAATTCAAATTCTAAACCGATTGTATTGTTTAAACATAGTACACGGTGTAGTATTTCATCGATGGCAAAATCTAGGTTTGAAAATAACTGGGATATAGAAAATAATCATGCTGATCTCTATTATCTTGATTTGATAGCACATAGAGATATTTCAAATGAAATTACAAATATTACAGGAGTTGAACATCAGTCTCCTCAAGCAATAGTTATAAAGGACAAAAAAGTTATTTACGAAGCTTCTCATTCAACTATTGATGCTAAGTCCATTAAAGAAATTCTTTCTATTTAAATCAATTAAAAATGAAAAAATACATCATTTTAGGTCTGTTAATTTTAGTAATCGGTTCGATGATTATTGTTCCAATGCTCCAAAATAAAGTCGACAATACAGAAATTATAGCCGCTCAATTTGATTTTAAAGACAATCTTGCTACAAAATGGAATCGAGAAGTTCCGATTGGTATAACGGTTAGTACAAATGGAATTAAAAAACTAGACCTTGTCTACAATGATAATGTAATAAAAACATGGAAAAATCCGAAGGGTAAACTTTCATTCAACTTGGATGCGGGTTATTTTGGACTAGGAACACGTACAATTAGTTTAATTTCTACCATGGAAAGCGGTGAGATTCTTTCTGATAATAGGTTAGTTAGAGTTCTCTCCGATGTTAAACCTGCAATTTGGTTTGCTAAAGTTGAAAACAGTTATCCTCATTTAGCAACAAGCTATACCCAAGGATTAGAATTTAACAATGGTATACTCTATGAAGGCACTGGCCAATATGGTCAAAGTATGGTAGCTCAGACAAATCTATCGAATGGCACAGTATCTCCTTCAAAAAATATTCGTTTAGATGAAAATTATTTTGGAGAAGGAATTACTGTATTTGGAGAAAATGTATACCAATTAACATGGAAGGAAAATAAATGTTTTGTGTATAATAAAAATACAATGCAATTAATCAAAGACATTCCTTACACTGGAGAAGGATGGGGATTATGTAACGATGGGAAATCATTGATTATGTCTGATGGTTCTGAAAGAATTACATTTAGAGATCCCGCTAATTTTTCTATTTTACGAACTATTGAAGTGTATGATGATCAAGGACCAATTCAGCAAATAAATGAATTGGAATACATCGATGGAAAAATCTATGCAAATGTTTATACTACCAACCGAATAATTGTAATTGATCCTGCAAATGGAAAAGTGATAGCAATAATTGAGGGAGAACAAATAGAAAAAGCCGGAAGAGGTTTGGGAGAAGTTATGAATGGAATTGCTTATAACAATGGTAAAATTTACATGACAGGAAAACATTGGGACAAACTATTTGAAGTATCTATCTCAAAATGATTCTATTAAATAAACTTCCTAAATCTTATTTTTTCTTCGGAGGATTAATAATTGCATTTTTTAGTCTTTTTACTTTTGTAGAAATGTCTAATGATAAACTTTGGACGAATGATTTTAAAGTGTACTTTGAAGCTACTGTTGATTATTTTAATGGGAACAATCCATATGTTAAAAATTATGGCTTAGATACAGGTTATTTTAAATACCCTCCCTTTACACTTTATATTTTTAAGTTTTTCACCTTTTTTAGTTACGGAACTAGTCAGTTAATTCATTTGTTTTTATTAATGATTTCTTTAATTGTTTCTATTGTTACTTTAAAAGAATTAGTTCCAAAAATCTTTAAATTTGAATTTAAGACCAATCAAGGTTGGATATTATTTGTGCCATTTTTAATCGTTGCAATTCATTTAGTACGCGAATTTCACATGGGAAATATCAACCTCTATTTATTAGTCTTTTTTGTTTTGGGATTAAAAAACATTCAGTCTAATAAACCACTGTTAACCGCTTTATTTTGGAGTTTGATGTTAATTTTAAAACCAATTATGATATTGGCTGTAATTCCTTTAGTATTCTATAAAAAGTGGCGAATTATTGCTTTTATGGTAGCTTTTGGATTATTTTTCTTTTTGTTTCCAATAATTAGCTCGGGTTGGAGTGGTAATTTAATTCTTTGGGGAAATTGGGTAAAATCTGTTTCTAGTCATGGAGGTTATATCGTAAGTGAAAATTCATTGACCTATTTAACAAATTATTATTTCGGAATAAAATCAGAATGGATTCCTTCTTTAATTTGTCTATCCATTCTTCTTGGCTTAATGATTCTCCAAATCGTTAAAGGAAATAAAGCCGATAGTCAATTAATTATATGGTCGGTTGTTTTAACTGGTTTCTCACCAAATTTTTTCGTTACAGATACCGAACATTTTTTATTGATTATTCCGGTACTTGTATTTTTACTATACCTTCTCTCAAAAACAAAACCTCTACTTGGTTGGATTTTTTGCTCGGTAGCAATTATTCTTTTTTCATTTAATTCAAATGATTTATTAGGAAGAGAACTATCGGATAACTTTGATGCTCACGGAGTTTTAGGAATCGGAAATGCTTTGTTTATACTTGTATTTTTGAGTGTCTACATCAAAACGTATTCTTTTAAAAAGGAGATTTAAAAAATTTATTACTCGCGGAAAGTGGGTAAAAATAGGTAGATTCCGCGAGTAATAAAAATACACCTTATTGATAAGTGTTTGATTTACAATCATAAAGAATAGAATGTAATCTTAGAATAAACTATTTTAAGAGCAAAAATAGTAAGATTACTCTATACCAATTAGCTAAAAAAAATAGAAGAAAAATCAGCAGTTTTTAATATCCTTTCGTGATCTATTAAGGATGAAAGATAAAGTTTGGAATATTAATTTGTAAGTAATTGAAAACTATTCATACTTTTATAAAAATTAACAATTTTTTAAATTTCATTATAAGTTGTTCATTGTGTGCTTATTCAATAAGTATACATTATGAAATTGCAATACTGAAAATACGAACGAAGATATTAAAAACGTAAACCAATAACCATTAAAAAACAAAAACTAATTATGAAAAAAATACTTTTAACATTAACCCTACTAATTTGCACAGTTAAATTAAACGCCCAAGTTAGTATTGATTGGCAAAAATGTTTGGGGGGAAGCGGTACAGATGAAACCGTTTCGGAAAATTCATTTCTACCAACTTCAGATGGAGGTTATATTCTCCTATCCTATACTTATTCAAATGATGGGGATGTTTCTGGAAATCATGGAGGCAAAGATGCTTGGATTGTAAAATTAAATACAAC
>CALPSU020000145.1 GCA_943326315.2 Chryseobacterium gleum | reverse complement strand
CTATCAATATATCTCTATTCGATTTGATATTACAGAAAAAATAAAAATGTCTTCAAATATTGAGTTTCAAAAAACATTTTATGAAACTATATTAAATGAAATACCTGCTGATATCGTAGTATTTGATAAACATCATAACTATATATTTATTAATCCAACTGCGGTAAATAATGAGGAAGTTAGAAACTTTTTAATCGGTAAAAATGACTACGACTATTGTAAATTTAGAAATTTAGATTTTGTAATAGCAGATGAAAGAAGACAAGTTTTTTTAAATACAATTGAATCTAGAACAGGATTGACTTTTGAAGAAAAAAAAATTGAACAAGAAGGTAATACGAGCTATAAACTTCGGAAATTTTACCCAATGTTTGACCAAAACAATGAATGTCAGTATGTTATTGGGTTTGGCATGGATATCTCAGATATTAAAAACCAAGAAAATTTAATTTCTGAGTCGTTAAAAGAAAAAGAAATATTATTAGGCGAAATTCACCACAGGGTAAAAAACAATTTAGCTATCATAGATGGCTTAATTGAATTGAAAAAGTTTCACATAAAAGATTTAAATTCTTTAGAAACTCTAAGTGAAGTTCAAATGCGTATAAAAATAATCGCTTTAGTTCATGAAAAATTATACAAATCTGAACAATTTTCAAATATTAAATTCAAAGATTATGTTCAAGAATTAACGAATTATTACAAACAAATTTTCGATAAAAAAGATGGTAATACAGTACAATTTAAATTAGATTGTGACGATTTAAAATTAGAAATTTCAAAAAGTATAACATTTGGATTACTACTAAATGAATTAATTGCAAATAGTTTGAAATATGCAGTTATCGATCACAAAGCAACGATTTATATCAGCATTAAATTAAATGAAGAAAATATCCTTTTTACCTTCAGGGATAGGGGTCCAGGTTTACCAGAAGAGGTGAAAAATGGTGAAAAATTTGGTTTTGGATACAAATTAATAAAAACCTTTCTAAAACAATTGAAAGGAGAATTAACTCACAACGAGTCACAGCACTTTGATATACAAGTTAAGTTAAATAGAGATATAATATTAAAATGAAAAAAAGAATTGTAATAGTAGAAGATGATTTATTAATTCAAGAGCTCCATAAATATTATGTAAATAATTTAGGACACGAAGTGGTAGAATGCTTTACAACAGGACAAGAAGTAATTGATTTTTTTAAAGAAAATACAGCCGATTTAATTTTAATGGATATTCGTTTAGAAGATGATATTGATGGAATTGAAGCGATGAATGCTATTGAAGAAACAATTCATGTTCCTGTAGTTTATGTTTCTGCAAATAACGAAGACAGTAGTTATAATAGGGCAATAAATACAAATATGAAAGGCTTTTTATCTAAGCCTATCATAAAAGATGATTTAGAAAAGATTATTAGTCAGTTAGAAGATGTTACAGATTCTATTCTTTATGCAAAAAAAATACAACAAGCAATTTTTGAGCAACATGAAGATTTAGAATTATTATTTTCAAATTTTCTATTTTTAAATCGTCCAAAAGATATAGTTACGGGAGATTTTTGTTATCTCGATAAAGATAAAAACACTAACAATATTATTGGTGCAATAGGAGATTGCACAGGGCACGGAATTCCAGCCGCCTTACTTTCTGTTTTAAGTTATCATTTCATTTCAAATATTGCTAAACAAACTAATGTTTTACAAGATGTAATATATCAACTAAATGAAGAAATGATGTCAAGCCTTTCAAAAGCGAAAAGCCAACATTATGTTAACGATTCATTAGATGTTGTTTTATTCAATATAAAAGCTAAAGGTGACAAAATTAAGATAGCTGGAATAAATAGAGAGTTCATATATTTTGATTCTAAAAATGATTGCCATTATTTGTATAAATTAAAATTTGCATCTCTTGGGAATCCAATAGAAAATAAAAAGGAAATTCCGATAATGGAATTTGAATATGAAAAAGAGGATGTTTTTTATTTTTTCTCAGATGGTATAACCGATCAATTTGGTGGGCAACTATCAAAAAAATTAACTAGGAAACGTTTAGTTGATTTTTTCGATGAAACAAAATCTACAGTTGATTTAAAGAAAAAACAAATCGAATTAAATATATTTCTAAGAAAATGGCAAGGAAACAACGAACAAACAGATGACATGATTATCTTAGGGATTTGTCCTAGTAGCCTAAAAAAATAAAATTAATTAAATCTTAAATCAATTATTAGATTACTTATAAAGTGTTATCGATAATTGATTTAAGATTTTCTTATGAAAGGAGATTTGATAAAAATCCTTTAGCAATTGGGTAAGAAATACCTTTATTCAATATTAAATCTCTCCAAATAATTCAATTAGTCGCTTTCTTCTAAACTCAAAAATTTCATTCAATTTAGGTTGAACTAAAATTGGATTCATCAAGCGACCTAAAGCGCCAAAAGGTATTTTGTAATCAACAATATCTTCCATTTCTACTCCACCCGGAATTTCTTTTAAAAAATGTTTATGGTGCCAAAGAGCATAAGGTCCAAAGCGCTGCTCATCTACAAAATATTGGTTTTCAACGACGTGAGTTATCTCAGTAACCCAGTTTGTTTTAATTCCTAAAATTGGAGTTACAATATATTGTATAATTTGCCCGGCAAACATTGGTCTATCCGCCCCTGAAAGAATATTAAATCCCATATAATCTGGTGTAATAACCTTAAGATTCTTTGGATCCGATAAAAAATCCCATGCTTCTTGTAATGTAATCGGTATATTTTGTTTCGTATGTAAACGATAAACTGTTCCTTTCGTTGAAAATTCTTTCATATGTTTATTTTTTTTAATGGTAATATGCATTATAGATTTTCAAAAGTTTTTAAATTTCTATTTATGGATATTTCATAATTTCTAAATTTTAAAACTTACAATTCCACAATCCAATTCAAAGACATGACCAGAAATTGATTTGGACTTTTCTGACAATAGAAAATCTGCCATGTCTGCAACTTCATTCGGTTGTAAAATCTTTTTCATTGGATGTCTTTGAATCATATTTTCTATTGCTGTTTCATTTCTTAACAAATGTGCTGCCAATTCAGTGTTCGTTATAGTTGGAGCAATGGCATTGATACGAATATTTGAAGCAAATTCTGCACCTAATGATTTCACTAAACCTTCAACTCCAGATTTTGCAACTGCGACACTCGCATGAAAAGGCATTCCTAATTTAGCCGCAACACTACTAAATAAAACTATAGATGGATTATTTCCAACTTTTAATTTTGGTAAATATTTCTGAATAACTCTGATTGCTCCCAAAACATTGACATCAAATTCTGAAGAAAAATCTTCTAATTTTAATCGATTAAAAGGTTTTAAATTGATACTTCCAGGACAATACACTAACTGATCAACCAATTCTAAATCAGGTAATTCATCTTTTAATACATCCAATTGGTAATGTATTAAATTTTTATGTTCAAAATCTGGCTTATTTCGACTAATTGAGACAATTAAATGATTTTCAACTTGTTCATCTAAAATAGCTTTACCTATACCTTTATTTCCACCAATTATAACAATAGTTTTCATACTCAAGCTTTCAAGTAATTTTGTAATTCGACAATTTTTTCAGAAGTATTAAAAGCTCCTCCGTAATAAGCGGTAACTGTAGAAGAAGTATCATCTTTAATTCCTCTTGAAGATACACACAAATGTTTTGCATCTAAAATTACAGCAACATCTTCTGTACCTAATATTTCTACCAACTCTCTTCCAATTTGATTTGTCAATCGTTCTTGAACTTGAGGTCTTTGAGAAAAATACTGAACAATTCTATTCAATTTAGACAAACCAATAACTTTTCCTGATGAAATATAAGCTATATGTGCTTTTCCAAAAATTGGCACGAAATGGTGTTCACAATTTGAATAAAATGTAATATTTTTCTCTACCAACATTTGATTGTATTGATACTTATTTTCAAAAAGTGTAATTTCAGGTTTATTAGAAGGATTTAATCCGGAAAAAATCTCGTCAATATACATTTTAGCGACTCTATTTGGAGAACCTTTCAATGAGTCGTCCGTTAAATCTAAACCTAATACATCCATAATTTGAGCAAATAAAAAACTGATTTTATCTTTTTTCTCCTCATCCGAAAGTAGAAAAGCATCTTCTTTCATAGGAGTATCAATTCCCATATATAAATGATCATCTCCTATTTCATCAATAGTAAAATTATTTTTTAAAGTATTCTCAGTATGGATATTCAACATAGTTTCTTGGTGTTTCATACAATTTAATTTTAAGTTCTAATTCTGAATCAACTTGAGATCTCAAAATCTCATAAATTATTTTCGCTACGTTTTCAGTAGTGGGATTAATATTTTTAAAATAAGGAACATCCAAATTTAAATTGCGATGATCAAAAACATCTATAATCTCTTTCTGAATAATCGAGGATAAAATTTTTGTATCGATCACATAACCAGTATCTGGATTACAATAACCAATAACTTTAACTTCTAAATTATAATTATGTCCGTGAAAATTAGGATTATTACATTTTCCGAAGATTTCAGAATTTTTTTCATCCGTCCAATTATCATTATGTAAACGATGAGCAGCATTGAAATGCTCACATCTTACAACTGCAGTTTTATATATATTTGAAACCATATTTTGTTTAACTTAACGATTGTAAAAGTAAAACAAAAAAGGCGTCTTTTAAAACTTTTTTGTTTAAATATTTTAAAAAAAGAATAAACAATAATTTAAGCGATGTGCATTTGGAAAGACTTCATTATTAGAAGTCCCTTATTTAATTAACTTTGCAAAAAATTATAACAATGACTTTTTTTAATCGAAATATGATCATATATAAAACTCCAGCTGAAATAGAGATAATGCGTGAAGCAGCTCAAATTGTTAGTAGAACATTAGGAATTCTTGCAGCAGAAATAAAACCAGGTATAACACCACTATATTTAGATAAAATTGCAGAAGAATACATTCGATCTCAAAATGCACTTCCTGGATTTTTAGGTATGTATGGATTCCCAAATTCACTTTGTATTTCGATTAATGAACAAGTAGTTCATGGTATTCCTTCAAAGAGAATATTAATAGAAGGAGATATTATTTCTGTGGATTGTGGCTCAAAATTCGAAGGGTTTTATGGTGATCACGCTTACACATTTGAAGTAGGGGAAGTTGCTCCAGAAACTAGAAAATTACTTCAAGTTACCAAAGAATGTTTGGATTTAGGCATTGCTCAGACAAAAGTTGGAAACAGAATTGAAGACATTGGTTGGGCAATACAACAACACGCCGAAAAAAATGGGTATGGTGTTGTTCGCGATCTAGTTGGACATGGATTAGGTAAGTCAATGCACGAAGATCCACAAGTTCCAAATTATGGTAGACAAGGAAGAGGTAAGAAAATCCAAGAAGGATTAGTTATTGCTATTGAACCAATGATTAATTTAGGAACAGAAAAAGTAATCACACTTTCTGACGAATGGACAATTGTAACAGCGGATGGAAAACCAAGTGCACACTTCGAACATGACATAGCAGTTGTAAATGGTAAACCTGAAGTACTATCAACATTCAAATATATAGAGGAAGCACTAGCAAAAAAATAAAAATGACAAAAGAAGGAAAAGCTGTTACAACTGCATCGTTGATCGTTTTTTTGTACGGTCTCACAAGCTTTTTACAATTTAAACAATTTATTTTTCCATTTCCTTTAAATGAAATAATTTTTTTTATTGTAATTCTCTATTTTACTAAGATCCATTATAAAGAAAGTCCATTAACCTGCTTGTTAATATTTTTAACAGCCTTGTGTAATGTATTATCAAGTGAAGTTTACTGGAATATATTTCTATCAACAGAAACAATGTTATGGCTTTCTAACAGCATAATTACAGACATATTCAAATTATTATATCAAGTAGGGATAATAATTTGGATGATCGTAACTTTTATACAAACTGGTTCTTCTGAAAATAAATATTATTTAGGATTAATTCCAATATCATTATTAATAACAGGGAATTTTTATCTAAATATGTTGGTAGGCTTTTCGAGTATATTATTTTTATTTATATACTCTATAATCAAAATTAAAGAATCCCCCCTACTTTACCTTTGGATTTTATTGTTTATTCTTGAATCTACAAAAGTTTGGTCTTTAGCTAGTTTCAGTTAATTGTTAAAATATTTTTAATAATAATTTAAAAAAAGCATTGAAAAATGGATGCTTTTATTAATTTTGCACCTCGTTCTTTAAAAGACATCCGGAGGGATGGGTGAGTGGCTAAAACCACCAGTTTGCTAAACTGACGTACGGGTAACTGTACCGCGGGTTCGAATCCCGCTTCCTCCACATTTTTTCGTTTAAAAGTTGCATATTAAGAAAAAAATCTTATCTTTGCACTCGCTCTCTAAGAAACGTCTTAGTTAAAAGCAAAATAAAAACTGAAAGTAATTTCGGG
>CALPSU020000144.1 GCA_943326315.2 Chryseobacterium gleum | reverse complement strand
TTTCAAAATTCAAAGAATTAGGATACAAAAAAATAATTACGACTCCTCATGTGATGAGTGATTTTTACAAAAACACACCTGAAACAATCTTGGGGGGATTAGAAGAAGTTAAAATAGAATTAAAAAGAATAAATTTAGATATTGAGATTGAGGCAGCAGCAGAATATTATTTCGATGAAACACTTTTTCACAAATTAGACTCAGATGAATTTCTAACTTTTTCTGGAAAACACGTTTTAATTGAGTTTTCATTTTCCATAATGCCGCAAGAACATGAAAGATTGTTTTATGATATGAGGATAAAAGGATATAAGCCAGTTATAGCTCACTTTGAAAGATACTTGTATTTTCACGGCTCTATTGAACAAGCCCGAGATTGGAGAGAAAAAGGAATGTTAATTCAGATGAATATCAATTCATTATTTGGACATTATGGCCCAGATGTTAAAAAACAAGCTGAAGCTTTAGTAGATGCAGGATTAATAGATTTAATTGCAACAGATTGCCATAGAATAGAGCATTTAAACATTTTGGAACTAAATTTAAATTCACCCTATTTAAAAAAAGTAATGAATTTACCTTTAAGAAATAATTTACTTTAAAAATAAAAACCTGAAGCAGAAAATTTTCCATCCATATAAATCAGTGTAGGAAAAGGAATTTTAATAAAATTAAATTGTTTTACAATTAATTTTAACCATTCATTTTTAATGGAAAGTTTACTAAAATCAATATCAAGAGATAAAAGAAACTTTCTCTGTGAAAAATAAGTCAAATTAGTTATTGATGAATGAAAGATTTCGTTACTACCTGATATTTTTTGATCTATACTATATCCTATTGAAAAACAAAGCCATTTAGGTAAATTTGAATATTTGGAAAAACTTGAAGGATTAAAACTTAACCAATAGGATTGTCCATTATAATCTTTTAAAAAACGTTCTGCAAAACTTTTCCCTAAAACTAAAGGATTTAAAGCAGCATATTGAGTTTGGTGATCTGAAAATTTTAAAATTATACGTTGGTCATTCCAGAATAAACTTTGAGACGCAAACGAAAAAACACCTAAAGTATTTGCAGCCATATCACTAATTGAAAACCCCCACTGAGAATTATATCCATCCAGAATTTCAATTGTAGTTTGCAAACCTAATCCAATGGAGCATCCTAATAAAATAGAATTGTTTTTATTCATTCCTGACCATTTAAATAAATCAGTAGTTATTAAACTTAATTTATTTGTCGTAAAGAAATGTCCCATTTTATCCATCTGAAGCCATTCATGAGAATCATTAAATAAATGAAAATTAGATTTTGGAAAATCTTTATACCATAAATTTGTAAAAGCAATAGTTCCAATAGCCCAAGAACCAGTAATACCTGTACTTAAGCAAGCTACACGTGAAAGATTTAATGAATCAGAATTAAAAATAAAATGTTTTTGAGAAAACCCAAATTGAGAAATAAAAATAAAATAAATTATAAAAAAAAACTTTTTCACAATACCGAAGATAATTTAAATATAAATATCCTCAATTAAGAATTAATAAAAAGTGAAAAAATAATCTATACCATATAGTTTAAATAGTATATTTAGATTTTATATGAAAAGATTTTATGAATACTACAAGGAAAGATTGGACAGAAATAAAAACTAACGATAGTTGGGCAATATTTAAGATAATGTCTGAATTTGTTGAGGGCTATGAAAGAATGTCTAAAATTGGACCGAGTGTATCTATATTTGGATCTGCACGAACAAAACCAAATAACAAATATTATCAAATTGCGATTGACATTGCCAGTAAACTTGCAAAGCTTGGGTATGGCGTAATCTCAGGAGGAGGTCCTGGTATAATGGAAGCTGCAAATAAAGGAGCTCAAGAGGCTGGAGGGAAATCAATAGGTTTAAATATAGATTTACCTTTCGAACAAAATCACAATTCTTATATCGATGCAGAGCATAATTTAGAATTTGATTACTTTTTTGTCAGAAAAGTTATATTCGTAAAATATTCTCAAGCATTCGTTGTTATGCCAGGAGGTTTTGGAACATTAGATGAAATGTTTGAAGCAATAACTTTAGTTCAAACAAAAAAAATAAATCACCGACCAATTGTATTAGTAGGGAAATCATATTGGGAAGGATTAGTTGAATGGCTAAAAAAAGCTATGATTGAAGATGAACAGAATATTTCTCCAAATGATTTGAACTTATTTATTATGGTTGATACGGCAGAAGAAGCAATAAAACACATAGATGATTTCTATAAAAGCCACCAACTTACTCCAAATTTTTAAAAATATTTATCACATCAATAAAAAAAGAGATTCGTCATTTCTATATTTATGTATATTTGTTATCAGATAGTATTTTACAATGGGATTATTAAAAAAAATTAAAACTTTCGTTTTTACAAAGCATTTTCTAAAACATTTAGGGATAATTATACTTACTTATCTTGTAGTTGTGAGTTTTGTTATTTTTTATCTTGATAGTTATACAAATCACGGTCAAAAAATAAAGGTCCCAAATCTTGTTGGTAAAAATATTAATAGTATTAAATCATTATTAGAAGAAAATGATCTTCAGTATGAAATCATTGAAGAAAAATACGACCCTAAGAAACCAGAAGGAACAATAATTGAACAAGATCCTTTAGCGACAGATATTTCAACGGTTTTTGTTAAAGAATATAGAATTATTAGACTCAGAATATCCAAAAAAACAGACCTTGTTGAAATGCCTAGCTTAATAGATAAATCTGAAAGATTCGCATTACAAGTATTAAAAAACAGAGGGTTAAAATATAAAATTGAATATAGAACATCTAGTGAGGCAGATGGAGCTGTATTACAACAAAAATACCAAGGTAAAACAATTAAAGAAGGAGAAAAAATTCAAATTGGATCTGTAGTTTTACTTATTATAGGAAGAAATGAAGGAGGAGAACCTATACAAATCCCTAATTTATATGGCCTATCTATTTTTGCTGCTCGGGATAGTGTTCTTGCGATTCGGTCTTTAAACTATATATCAATCTGTCCAGACTGTATAAACCTAGAAGACTCACTAAATGCAAAAGTGGAAACTCAATCACCAGAATATATTGATGGAGTTCTTTCACCATTTGGAACAACCGTTACAGTTTTTGCTACACCTAATTTTAACGATTCAAAAGGAGAATAATGTACAATAATATTATTATTACATCGTTCTAAAAATATATTTTATTTTCCATATAAGTGAATCAATATTTATGAAATTCTTAATATGCGCTTTTTGTTTAATTAATTATACATTTTTAATTTCTCAAATTGAAGAAATCAGTCCATTAACTTCAAACCCATATGTGGTTAATTTAAACCTAGCATCAAAAATAGCAGAGAAAAGTGCAAACTCATTCGATAGTACTTTTATTTTCTTAGTAGATACTCTTCAATTACCAATATTTGATGAGTTTAGTAAGAATAAATTTCAAGAACTTAAAGCTAATTTCTCTGATCCTGATGTAACTCAGATTACTAAATATCATTTGTTAAATCTAAATCTTTCACCATTAGATCACAATGCATCCTATTCTTCTTTACCAAGCATAAGAAGAGTTTATAGTGCTGATCATTTATCTTATACTGATCTTGTACTTCCTATAATACCTATTAAAATAGGGGAATTAAACTCTTATCCTGTAAATTATGTAAATACAAATGTTTATCCTGCTTACTTTATTTATGATTCGTTAGGTATAACTAATGATATTCCAGATACAGTATACATTGCTAATCCAGATATTGTTCAAGATTCTGCTGTTCAATTTTTTAAAAATATAAATAACCCTAATTTAATATGGACTGACAATTTCGTTTACCGTAACTATCGATTTGCTAAAAACCCTTGGTCTATTGGAGTGGCAACGTTTGATGGACTTGACGAAAATGGGTTTGCCTATGAACTTGGGTCAAATATAACCGATTATGCAGATTATTTAACCTCTAAACCAATTGACCTATCACTAAAAAATCCTTCTGACTCAATATATTTAAGTTTTCTATACCAAGCCGGTGGATTCGGAGAAACTCCTGATGAAACTGATTCACTCGTTTTAGAATTTTATGTAAAAAATTTAGATCAATGGGTTTGGGCTTGGAGTGCTAAAGGTAACTTGGATACTAATTTTAATGTTGGTCACATTTGTTTAAAAAACACAAACTATTTTGAAAAAGGTTTTAAATTTAGATTTAAAAATTACGGAAACAAATCTGGAAGTTTTGATCACTTTCATTTAGACTATGTAAACTTAAGAGCTTTATCAGGACATCAAGACACTCTATTTAAAGATTATGCCTGGGTTTATCCCATAAACAGTTTGCTAAAAGATTATACTTCTGTTCCATGGGATCATTTTAAAAACAACCCAAATGGTAAAATGTCAAACAGCGTAAACACAGTTATCCGAAATGGAAGTAATATTCCAGAAAATAATTCAACAGATGGAAAAGTTGAAATTAGATATAATAATAATTTAGAAACCACATTTAATATATCAGGAAATTCATTGTCGGCGGGATCTTTAAATTATGAACCAAGAACATTTTATTCAACCTTACATGATTTTTCAACAGGCTACCATTTTGATGAAACAAAAACAGGTACAAAAGCAGAATTCGAAGTAAAAGGAGTAATAGGTGCTCAATTTCCTAATTTAAATCAAAATGACACTACTTTTAGTAAACAATATTTTGGAAATTATTATAGCTACGATGACGGAACTGCAGAAGCTGCATATGGCATTATTGGTTCACAAGCATTTCTAGCAATAAAATACACACCTTATGAATCAGACTCAATAATAGGAATATCTACTAATTTTGTTCAATCAGCTACAAATGTTTCGGATAAATTATTTCTTTTGACAGTTTGGGCTGAGAACGAAGGAAAGCCTGGTAATTTATTATATATTGATCAAGTCTACTTCCCTAGAAACCCAATATACAATTTTAGCATCAACAAATTTTACACCTATTATTTTAATGAAAATCAAAAAGTTAAGGTAGACGGTTCATTTTATATTGGATGGAAACAATTGAGCGCGGAAAGGTTAAATATTGGATTTGATAAAAACAATATTAACAATGATAAAACATTTTTAAGCCTTGACAATGGTGTTTCTTGGATAAATTCAACTATTGAAGGTACTATAATGATGAGGCCAATATTTTCAACAGAAATGAATGCTGAACTTGGGGTGAAAAAAATAGAAATTCAAAAAGGTGAAATAGGTATTTATCCAAATCCAACGAATGACATAATAAATATCCAATCAATCTCGGGTGAATATTTAGGTATAGATATTTATAGTTTACATGGAAAACATATACTATCAAGCGAAGACTTACAAATTAATATTTCAGATTATTCATCTGGAATTTATTTGCTAAAAACAAAAGGAAATAATCCAAAAACATATAAAATAATAAAAAAATAATGCTAGAAGAAAACGGAGAAATTGAAAATGAAGAAAATGAAGACGATGAATTATTTGAGCATTATCATTTCAAATCAGATCCTGGACAAGAGATTTTAAGGATTGATAAGTTTTTACTAGACCGTTTACCAAATACCTCAAGAAATAAAATTCAAATTGCCGCAAAAAATGGCAATATATTAGTTAATTTAGAAAAAGTAAAACCAAATTACAGAGTAAAACCATTTGATGAGATCTCAATTGTAATGCCTTACCCTGTAAGAGAAATTGAACTTATTCCTGAGAATATTCCAATTGAAATTGCATTTGAAGATGAATATCTCGCAATTGTAAATAAACCATCAAACATGGTTGTTCATCCTGGTTATGGAAATTACACAGGCACATTGGTTAATGCTATGGTATATCATTTTGATAATTTGCCATATAGAATTCAAGATTATTTCGGTAGACCAGGATTAGTTCATAGATTAGACAAAAATACAACTGGATTAATGGTAATAGCAAAAACAGAATTTGCATTATCCAACCTTGCAAAACAATTTGCTGATAGAACAACTGAAAGAAGATATAATGCACTTGTTTGGGGAGATGTTGAAGAAGACGGGACTGTAACTGGTAATATTGGGCGATCTTTAAAAAACAGAAAAGTTATGGCTGTATTTCCAGAAGGTGATTACGGAAAACATGCAGTTACACATTATAAAGTTTTGGAAAGATTTGGATTAGTAACATTAATTGAATGTAAACTGGAAACTGGAAGAACCCATCAAATAAGAGCACATTTAAAACATATTGGGCATCCACTTTTTAATGATAATGAATATGGTGGGGATCGAATAGTAAGAGGAACTACTCATACTAAATATAAGAAATTTATAGATAACTGTTTTGCACTTATTCCTGGACAAGCACTTCATGCAAAAACTTTAGGATTTGTTCACCCATATACAAAAGAAAACTTACAATTTGATTCTGAACTTGTTGATGGATTTCAAAAAATTCTTCAAAAATGGAGAAATTACACTACAGAAATTGAATAATTCTTATTATGTTAAAAAATGTTTAC
>CALPSU020000143.1 GCA_943326315.2 Chryseobacterium gleum | reverse complement strand
ATTCTTAAATCGATCAATTGAAGTTTTATATTTATAAATTGTTTTTTCTGCTGAATAATATTGAATGGTAACTAATTGAAGAAATCGATGAAACCATCTGTGTTGCAAAAACAATAAAAACAAAGCTATAATAACACTAAATGAAAGAGTAAATGACTTCAATTGAAAAACCTCCATAGTTTTATTTAAGAAAATCATTAACATCATCAAAATTGGAGTCAAACAAAAAACTGCAAAGTAGCTATACCCATTTGGAATTAAATAAAAACATCCAATTCCAATGCCCATAAAAATAAAATTTGAGCCTACTAAATTTAAATCCAAATCGTTTACATCTGCACCAAAAGCTGAATAAAATAAATAAGCTGAAAGAAAACCTACTAAACTTAACGTAAATGCTATTCTAGAGAAATACAATAAAGCTCCTGCTACTATTACACCAGCTAAAACAGTGCTTTGAAAAAATGTACCTGCTAATGTTTTAAAATAAATCAGTAAGAATTTTGGTAATACCATTTCGTCTAATGAATGTGTCAAATGGTAATACGGTGTCATTTTTTCTTTCGCAATTTGATTCACTACAAAAGCTAAATCTTCATTTAAATGGATATGCGTAAAACTGCCTGAAGAAAGTGATATTATGCAATATGTTATAATAAATGGAAATGCTAAAAATGGTAATTTATGTTTACTAAATATTCCATGTAACCAAACTGAAATGATAAGTAACATTGCAATAGAAACGATGAAAAGCAAGATAAATGTTTCATTAATTTCGTATTGAAACCCTAAAAACAAACCTAACAAAAGCGCATTGAAACCATACAATCCCTCTGCAATTAAAAATCTATTTATCCCGATAAAATAAGCCGTTACATTTATTAAAACAACCGCTAACAAACCTGATAACCCTAAGTGAGGAGTGAAAAAAGTGATTAACAAAATAGCTAAAGCCAATACTTTATCCATTGAATAAAAAATCTGACTGTAACTATGCAATATGCTATTTATCCAGTATTTCATTTTTTTAGCTATTAGTTATTAGTTTTTAGCTATTAGCTTTTAGTTGTTAGTTATTAGCTAAACACTAACGACTAACAACTAATTACTAAATGCTAACTACCAGTAAAACTACTTGATTTTTTTCAAATGTGCAGGCATTCTTTCCAATTCCATCATTGTGTCTAATGATTCATTTTCACGAAGAATGTGAGATTTACCTTCCATATCAATTAAAACGATTTTCGGTCTCATTTGAATAAATTGCATCCATTGTGTCATGTTGTAAGCTCCAACTTGATGTACAACTACCTGATCTCCTTTAACTAACAATGGTAAATTAACACTCTCTCTAATACAATCAATATTCATACAAAGAGGCCCATAAATAACCATATCTTCTGTATGGTGAGAGAATTCTTGTGCTGGAGAAATTTTGTAATCATACCAGAAAGCATTGAATAATAAATTCACTCCGAAATCCATGATTGTCGCTCTTCTTCCATCACTTAATCTTTTCGTTGCCACTACCGAACCTATTAACCAAGCTGCATTATCAATTAATGCTCTACCTGATTCTAAAATAATCGTTGGTAATTCGTCTTGAGAAAAATTAGAATTTAAGATTGTTGAAGTAATTACTTCTGCGTAATCATCAATCGTTGGAACAGTATCAGCTCCTTGAAGATAAGAACCTTTCAATGTATTAGTTGAAGCAAAACCTCCACCTAAATCTAAATATTGAATTGCTTTTCCTGATTTCAATTTAACGTGTGTAGCTAAATCACATAATTTAAATGCTGCTGTTGCATAAGCGCTTGTAGACAACATAAATGTACCGATATGTGAATGTAATCCAACCAATTCTAATTCTTTATGAGCTAAAATTTTGATGATCGCATTCCAAGCTTGACCATTTTCATAATTAAATCCGAAACGATCCCACATTGGGTAAATTCCCGTATCCATATTAACACGAATCGCTACTCTTGCTTTTCTTTTTCCACCGTCTAATAATCCAATTAATGAATATAATTCGTCGAAATGATCAATGTGAATCAATGAGTTATTATCTACTGCAAGGTTTAAATCATCTTCTGTTTTATCTGGACCATTGAAAATGATTTTACTTCCTTCTACTCCATTCATCAATGCTTTTTTGTATTCATAGATAGAAACTACTTCCGCCCATGATCCTTCTTGATGAAATACATTACAAACTGCGCTTAAATAGTTTGTTTTGTAACTCCAAGCAAATTGAATTTTTGGATATCTCGTTTTAAATGCTCTGTTTGCATTTTGAACATTTTTACGAATTTGTCTTTCCGAAATAACGAAACATGGCGACCCGTAATCTTCAATTAATTTACTTACTCGAATTCCGTCTAAGTGTGTTACTGGTGCGAATTCTGTTTTAGTTCCAAATTTATTCATTGAACCAGTATTCAATTTTTGAATGAATGGTCTCTCGTACATTAATTTGCTCATATTTTTTTAAGTTTTTAGTTTCTTAGTAATTAGTCATTAGTTGTTAGCTGTTAGGAATTAGCTATTAGAGTTCCCCGAGTGTTGATATTTTCTCGTAGTCTTTGATGTCTACTATTTGATCGAAAGAAAAACGAACAAATAACTTCCCAACATCATAAGAATCAAATGGTTTGACATCTTCACCTAAAGCCATTCTAACCAATGCTTCTGGATGATTCTGACCACATCCTTTGGCTAAATAAACCCAAGCAGGGAATCGAGGATTCATTTCTAAAAGATAGTATTCTCCATCTTTCGTCTTAATAAATTCCAACTCACAACCACCCTTCCATTTCGAATTACTAATAACTCTATTGGTTATTTCAATTAAGTTTTCATCGTCTAAAGAAACTCCAGCCCACGCTTTTCCTTTGTCTGTAATGTATAATTTTCTCATTGGTACAGCACCGATACAATTTCCTTTTCCGTCTCCGATTGCTGTAACGTTTACTTCGTTTCCGCTAACAAATTCTTGAACGATAATTGGTAATCCCCATTTCGCACTGATTTTATGAAAATAATTTACAGCTTGTTCTGGCGTTGCTGCTATTGAAGCGTCATAATATTTCCCTTTAATCACTAATGGGTATGTAAAATCATTTTTCAGTGCGTAAATTTCATTTGCTGAAAAAATCATTTTAGCATACGGAACTTTTACTCCGTTTTCTTCTCCAAACTCATACAAAACCGATTTATGTCTCGACTCGAATTGCTCTTGAGAAGGTAAAAATGTTTCTATTCCAAATTCACTTTTTAAGTGTGAAGCCAATTTGATAAAACTGTGTAATTCAGCGTCAAAGTTTGGAATAATTAAATCGATTGATTCAACATCGTGAATATATTTCAAACGCTCTAATAAACTTGCAGTTCCAGATGATGGCAATGGAATAGAATATGATTTATCTACCAAATCACGCATATACAAACCTGGTTCAAGGTTTTCGTAGGATAATCCGATGATTCTTACATCAAAGTACTCGCTTTCCTTTAATGCTCGAATAACAGGTATCCCTGGTCCCGGACTATCAATATTATTGAGTCCAGAAACGGCTACTGTTATTTTACGTTTAGTCATTGCTAGTTAAGATTTGGTAACTGTTCAACATCATAAAAAAATCTCCTAAGTCTTTTTCTAACGTCGATTCGTCGATTTGAAACTTTTTCACCATTTCTGCAATGATTACTTCTTTTGAATTATTTTCTTTTAGCAAACCTAAGATCGCTAAACCAACTTGATTTGTTGAGAATGAATCTCCAGTTGAAGGATTAAAAACAAATCCTGAATCACTTATGGCAATATTTTTATTGATTTGCATAACGTTTATGTTTTAGTTTGATGCTAAGTAAGGAATTCTTTTCTGATAAATTTTAATTGTATCGGGGAATGGATGAAATGTATCGGTGTTTAGGGATTAGGTGTTGGGAATTAGGTGTTGGGTGTTGGGCTGTGTAGGCAATAGTTTGTATGTGTTTTCAACAATAACCTATACAGACCTAAAACCAAACACCTAATAACTAAAAACTAGAAAAATAACCTACACAGACCTAAAACCAAACACCTAATAACTAGTTGAAACATACGCTTTAAAAAAGGCTTCTTCGTGACTTTTACCTATTGGAATCTCTGTTATACCTAGATTAATTACCTTTCCTCTTACAGATTCTATCCTATTAATAGGAACGATATAAGAACGATGTACTCTGATGAAATCTTTTACGGGTAACTTTTCTAACGCTTTCTTAATACTCATTAAGGTTAGAACTGGTTTTTTACCTTGTATGTGTATTTTGATATAATCATCTAACGTTTCGATATATACGATTTCAACCAACGCTATTTTTACCAAACTATATTCAGATCGAACTTGTAAAAATTGTTCCTCGTTATTTGATAACTGATTTCTAAAAGAATAGATTTCATTCACTTTATTCAATGTTTGACTGAAACGTTTTAAGTCGAACGGATGTAAAAGATAATCCACAGCATTCAAATTAAATGCATCTAAAGCGTATTCTCTATTTTCACTAATAAAAACAACTAAAGGTTTCTGACTCAGATTTTCATAAAATTCAAGCCCTGAAATAGTAGGGAAATTAGTATTTATAAAAATTAAATCAGGTGAATATTTTTGAATATACCTAGAAGCTTCAATTGTACTTGTAAAAGATTTTTGCATTGAAATGTACTGCACACCTTCACAATACTTAGAAATCAAGTTTGAGTTTTCAATAGTATCTATTACAATGCAGTTTATCATTTTTTTTAGACTATAGATTTTTAGAGATAAGAAATTAAACTCCAAATTACTATTGTTTTCAAATTTAAGAAAATCGATTAATCTGAAAAGGAATAGTTGTAAAAATAACCTTTTCTTAATCTCAAAATCAACCTTTATCTCAACTTCAATCTCAAACTCAACCTCAATCTTAATCTCAACCTTTTATTATACCGCTGATTGCCTCTTAATTACTTTCCAAAATATACTCGGGAAAAACCGTTTTAAAGTTACTGCTTTGATTTCTTTGTTGCCTATTAAAATTTCTTTTCTATTTTGAATAACAGCTTTTAAAAGTATGGAAACACATTCTTCAACCGGCATCCCTGTTTCTTGATTGTGATCCATTACACCATGTTGTTCTCCTTTTTCATTCAACGCATGTATAGAAATATTGGTGTTTATTTTTCCAGGATAAGCAATTGTTACGTTTATATTGTTCTTTTCTTCTTCTAACAATAAACTTTCGTAAAAGCCTTGAAGAGCATGTTTTGAAGCACTATAAGCTGAACGTAAGAAAAAACCAAATTTTCCTGCAATACTAGAAATAACGATTATATGTCCTGACTTTTGCTTTTGCATATAAGGTAGGACTGCTTTTGTTAAAGCTATATTTCCAAAATAGTTAATTTCCATTATTCTTCTATCAACATCTAATGGCGTTTCACTTGCTTCTGAACGTTGACTTAATCCGCCATTATTGAATAGAAAATCTATTTTACCCATTTTAGAAATTACTTCTTTTGCTAATTCTGGGAAATTTTGAGAATGTTCCAAATCCAAGGAAATACAAATGTGTTGATCTGAATTGGGAAGAGTAGCTTTGATTTTTTCTAAAGAATCTAAATTTCTAGCCGACAAAATAATTTTCACTCCTTTTTCCGCTAAATCTCTTACAATCCCCTCACCTATTCCTGAAGAGGCACCTGTAACCCAAGCTGTTTTTCCTTGAAAATTATTCATTCACTAAATTTTATTCAAAGGAAAGAAAAATCTACGAATATTCATCTTTCTAAAATACAATTTACGTATTTGAACTTTAGAGAAAACAATTTCAAAAAACGATCTTTACAAACAACAGTTTATGTAATTATGGTTTACAAACAACAATAATTTTAAATGCAATATATAAACAACAATTTTAATAGTTGTATTTTACAAAAAACAATTATTAAAAATGTAATATATAAACAACAATTACTATATTTGTATTATACAAACAACAGTTTAAACAATTGTAATATCTAAAAAACAATTACTATGTTTAATACAACAAGGAGTCAATTACAGATTTAATCAATTCATACAATGGAATACTTAATTAACAAATCAAATAAAAAAATACAGAATACAAAAACTCAATTTAAGAGGTATTTATTCTCTAAAATTGATTGGCAGCAAAGACTTATTTTAATTTTAGGTCATAGAGAAACTGGAAAAACGACACTCATTCTCCAACATTTAAAAGATAATTTAGAAAAGTCTATCTATTTAAGTTTGGATGATTATTTTTTCGAAACAAATCGATTGGTTGAGGTAATCGAAGCATTACACACTAAAGGATACAGATCATTTTACATTGATGAAATTCACAGATATGAATATTGGTCGAAAGATCTAAAAAATATTTATGACGACTACCCTGACAGTAGATTCATCGTAACGGGATCCTCTATTCTTGAAATCTCAAAAGGGCAAGAAGACTTATCAAGAAGAGCTGTTGTTTATACATTAGTAGGATTGTCTTTTAGAGAATTTCTACTT
>CALPSU020000142.1 GCA_943326315.2 Chryseobacterium gleum | reverse complement strand
CTTCTAGCAGAAGAAGTTCCTACGATAGCATTTGCTTTAAGATTCCATTCTTTAGTTGAATCAACAGCGGATTTTGCTATTAACATTAAATCTGCTGGATCTTCTCTTTCAGAAACACAAGCGATAATTAATCCAGCTGGTGGATTTGTCTCTAAGTCTTTGTGTGAATGTACCGCTAAATCAATCGATTTATTTAACAATGCAACTTCGATTTCTTTCGTGAAAAACCCTTTTCCTTCCAATTTATCGAAACTTAAATCTTGAATCGCATCGCCTTGAGTAACGATAATTTTAATTTCAACCGTACAACCTAGGTTTTCTAATTGAGATTTTACGTGGTTAGCTTGCCATAAAGCTAAATCACTTCCTCTTGATCCGATTACAATGTGTTGCATTTTTATTTTTTAAGTAGAATTTCTTTTGCCATTAACATTGGTACACTCATGTATTTTTTTTCCATGTAACCAATTATTTTATCTAATACTTCACGTGAATTATCATCTAATAAATCAAGTTCTGATTTAAATATTTCATTTACAGCAACTTCTCTGATTTCTTTCACTTTTTGAGGAACTTCACGCATCGCTATTTCAACGGTTCTTACTTTATGTAAGTATTTAAAATCAAAAATAGCTTCTGCGATAATTTCTTCAACGTGTTGTATTTCTTTTGAACGTTCTTTCAGATTTTGATTTGAAATTTTTTGTAAAACTTCTACTGAAATATGTGATACGTTATGATGTTCTTGAACTTTAGGATCTAAATCTTGTGGTAAAGCAATGTCAATAACTACTTTACGATCTTGTTCTCCTTGAAGTAATTGTGTGTAAATTTCAGGAGTAATAATATGTGATTCAGAACCTGTACATGTAATTATTACATCAAATCCTGCTGTATAATTTTTAAGATCTTCTAAGGAATATGCGTTTCCTTTTAAATCTTTAGCAAGAGTTTCTGCATTTGCCAACGTTCTATTAAAAACTACGAAATTTTTAAATCCGTGTTTTCTTAAAAAGCGACTCATATTATTATTGGTAGTCCCAGCACCAATTATCAATACACGAGCATCTAAAGGAATGTTCATGTCTCTTAATTTATGGTAAGCTAAAGAAACAACTGAAACAGGTTTTGTAGCAATACTTGTTTCTGTATATACTTTTTTAGCGGTTTCAATCGTTTGACGAATAACCAATCGAATAAAGTCACCTGTCAATTGCATTTTTTTAGAAGACTCAAATGCATTACGAACTTGGGTAATTATTTCTCTTTCACCAATTACCATTGAATCAATTGAAGAAGCAACTGAAAGCATATGTTCAACTGCATCTATTTTTGAAAATACATCTGCATTTTGTGCAAAATAACTTACTTGATCTTCTGAAAAATCAGGATATAAAGTTGTAAAGAAGCGTTTTAAAAAGTCGTAATCCGGGAGATTATCAGCGCAAAAAATAAATTCGACACGGTTGCATGTGGATAGAAACATTAATTCCTCTATGCCAAGAACTATTTTAGTATTTTTTAGACATGCTTCTTGCTTCAAATCTTCAATATGAAGTTTTCCTATTTCGCTAACACCTAAATTACGGTGTGTGAATGCTATTATATGAAAATTATTAAGCACGTTTTAACTGATTTTAACGCAAAGTTAACAGTGAAGTGAATGAGAAATGTCATAAAAATGTCATTAACCTTATTTAGAATGAATATAGATAATAAACTTCTTGAATGTGAGTTTATTATAAAGAAATACTGATAATTATCATGTCATTTACTTTTTCAATAATACGATAATCTGTGTGTAACAATTCTTCCTTCATTTGCGTTATATTTGCAAAATCGAATAATTTAAGAAGTTAGTCTATGAAACTTAGAAAATATATATACAATCTGTTAATTTTTGGATTCTTTTTAATGAATGGATTAACATCTATCGGTCAGAGAGATTTGACGCATAAAAAAAAGAACAAGAGGAGCGATGTTTTTGGTGGTGCAGTAGACGTTAGATCTTTAAAAAATTATGGTTTACAAGTAACGGTAGGAGCAACGTATTTATATACTAAAAAAGCAAACGATGTTGTTCATGTTCCTGCTGTTAGACCATACGATTATTTAATTCAGCCTTCAGGTACTTTAGGTTTTTATTTTGATATTGGATCTGCACATTTTCCGATGGGAGAATCTAAATTTAAATTTATAAAAAAACGTTTTTTAAGTTATTACGATTGGGGTTTAGGATTCAAATTATTGGATGGTGCTGAAAAAACGGATATTACTTATTTTGATGCTTCAGGAAATGAATATTCAACTGATAAAGGATCTGGATCTTTTAATAATGGCTATGTTTCATTAAGAGGAACTGCTCATAAAAACATCTATTTTAAACAGAAATATTTTTTAGATAATGGTCTAGGGCTTAATTTAGATTACAGATTATTTGGTAGCCAGGATTATGGAGGTGTAAAAGCACCTCCTGTAACTCAAAGTTTCCAAAAACCATTTATAGCTCAATTTCATTTTGAAATCGGTTTGGGTATCAAAAAAAGAAGAGGAACTTATATTATTCCAGGAATTCAAATTCCGATATTAGGTATCGTAGATCATGCAAAATTTGATTGGTTCTCTAGTAAATATTATCCTATTCTATTTAAAGTGAAATTCATTAACTTATTTGAAGTTAAAAAATCAAAAACGAGTTGTAATGAAGGTTCTGAGGAAGATAAAAAAAATAATAAAGAATACATGCAAGGACAGTGACTTAGATACGAATTTATTGCTATCGCAAGTAAATTCTACTCAGTCGCCTTGTCATTGCTCTATAATTTCTACTCAGCTTGTGTCCTTGATGTTAACTTCGCTATTAAATTCTACTCAGCTTGTGTCTTTGGAGTTAGTTTCGTTGAGCTTTGCACAGACTTGGTTTTAAATGGTTTTAAAAAATAGAATGAAAAAGATATATTATTTAAGTACTTGCGATACATGTAAGAAGATTATTAAGGAGATAAATCCTGGTGAGGATATTGTAATGCAAGATATTAAAGTTCAGAATATTGATGGTGATACTTTGGATTGGATCAAAGGGAAAGTTGGGTCGTATGAGGCTTTGTTTTCGAAACGTGCGATTAAATTTCGTTCGTTGGGGTTAAATGAAATGAATTTAACAGAAGAAGATTACAGAAAACACATGTTAGCTGAATACACTTTTTTGAAGCGTCCATTTATAATAAATGGGGAAGAAGTGTTTATTGGGAATGTTAAGAAAGAAGTTGAGGGAGCTGTAAAGAGTTTTAGGTAGATATTATTTTAGGATCACTATAATTTTGATAAAATGTTGATGCTTTCAGAATTCATTTTTGAAAAAGCAAACCATTTTTTTCCTAAGTCTTTTAATGATGCTCCAATGTGATATAATTCAGAATCGTCAATAATCAGAAATCGATCGTGTGAATCTTTTAATATTTTAACTTCTAATGTTGGATATTGATCATTAAACTTCGAAATATCAAGTTGCAATTGTTTGCTAATTTCTTTTGTGTAGATTGATATTTTCACTCCCTTATTTCTTTTACTTAGTAATGTCATAACTGAATCGTCTATATAATTATCTATGAGAATTATTGAATTTTTAGCATTTCGAATAATATTTGAAATGAAAATATAAGCATCGAATATTTCCCCATTAAAGAATATCCCACTATCAGATTTGGGGTCTTTGTTTTCTAAAGCCTTGAAAAGTTGTTCAATTTTTTCATTTGATTCAATTTGCTTCTTTTCTAATCTATCAAAACGTAAATCGATTAGATTATTTTGATTAAGTGTATTTCTCATTTCCACAAAAGTTTCAATTATTTTTATACTTATAATGATTGCAATATCACTTTTTAAAATAGAAGGTAACATAGCAACCCCATATTCTGTAAATGCAAACGGTAAATAAGAAGAATGTTTTAGGATTGCTAACCGGTCACAATTTGTGACCAGTTCATTTATTTCATTTTCAGATAGTTGAAATTTAAAGGTTTCTGGAAATCTATTTATGTTACGTTTAACTGCTTGATTGAAAACTTTAGTGGAAACGTGAAATAATTCTGCTAAATCACGATCAATCATAACTTGTTTACCTCTTAGAGTATATATTCTATTTTCAATGTTTTTTATGGCAATAATTAAGTGATTGCTTTCCATAATTTAGGATGTTTCAAATTATACATTTTATTGAAGTTAAGATATCTTTTTCTCTAAAACAATAAAATTTTAATTTAAATCACTCTTTTTTGATCAACGGGGAAGCAGTGTTTATTGGGAATGCTAAAAAGGAGGTTGAACGAGCTGTTGAGAGTTTTAAGTAGAAAATTATTCCAAAGCTCCATGTTCCTTAGCTGTTTCAATCCAAAGTTCTGAAAGGCTTTTCGGATTGGCGCCTATTGCTCGAGCAAGGTGCAAAGCAACTGCCATTATTAAAATAGAAGCTTCCTGAAATTCTTGATTTGTTTGCAAGGTTTCGAAATCTTTTTGCGCTTTCGTTTGTAGTAAATCATTGTGTTTTTGAGCAAACAAAATAGGATTTTCTAACTCATCATTAATTTCTGGAAGCAGCAAACAATCTAACCAATCTGAACTAATTCTTTCTGCTAAAATTTCAGGATGTTCGGCGCCCATTTTTCTCCATTGTCGCAATGTTTCTTTATCGCCAGATATCGCTAAATTGGTATCAAGAAGTAAGGTAAATGCAATATCTGCCAAATTTTGCATCAGGTCTAAATATACATCTTGCGCTTTTTCAAAGTTATCTGTTTCCTGACCTTTAAGGTATTCACCGACACTTAAATGAGGTAATTCAGTAACTTCTGGACATCCATTCAGACAGGGAAATTCTGTTCCTTGAAATAGGTAATGAGCCTCTTCATTTTGAATTTGACGACCTATTGGAAATAACCGACAAGCAAGCGGACGACCAATATGAACACTGCAACCAAAATTTTCGATATATTGACTACAAGCTGGTTTATTTCTTGCATCTTCTTTTCCATTGAAACGCAATCGAATTCCTCCAAAATCACAATAAAGTTCTTTAAATTCTTTCGGAAGGATATTTTTTTCTTTTGCCAAACTAACTAATTCCCAAGGATTGATATATACAAGATTTCCATGGCAACACGTTCCTTTGCGTGAACACGTGAGGGGTAATTTATCTTGTAAACTGAGTTTGGTTGTGATCATATATTTAGAATTTCCAGCTCAAATTTTAATTGAGAACTTTTTCAAATGCTCTTCTTGGATTTCCTCTGAAATGAACTTGTCCACAGTATTTGTATCCTAATTTTTCAAAAATGTTCAACATGGCATCGTTGTCGAAATTTGTATCTGCTTTTATACTGGTTATCTTGTTTTTAAGAGCGAAATCTTCAATGTAATTAATCATCATTTTAGCTAATCCTTTTCCCAAATAGTTTTCAGAAATAGCTACTCGATGAAACAAAACAAAATCAACGTTCGTTAACCATTCTCCTTCAAGTTTTGCATATTCAGGTTCGTCATTTATCAATACTGCGATATAACCAACTATTGTTTCACCTTCTGTTAAAACGTATCCAGATTCTTTTTCAATGTCTTTTTGAACTACTTCTAGATTTGGATAACCATCTTGCCACTGGTTACTACCATCCATTTTTCGGCGAAGAATTGCTTGTTTAAGAATGTCCCAAATTGAATCAATTTCTGATAGTGTAGCTTTTCGAAAGTTATATTGTGTCATTTTTTTATTTTTATAGAACGAATATATACAATAAATTATTTTAACATTATAATAGTCATAAAAAAACTATTTTTCGATAGGTTATTATTTCTCACTTTTTGGCATTGCCCCAAAAAGTAAGCAAAAAGGTCTAGTACTTAATAAATTATATTACCCATCACGATTATAAAAGTGAAATTTCAAAAACTCATCCCGAAAAAAAATCGGAATTCAAACAGTTCGAAATTCTTCACTTTTTTAATCTATGGGTCCCAATAAAATTTATTAGGTACAAGTTATGACTTCGATTTTAAATTAATTTCTTTTTAGACATCTTCCTCTAGGCTCATTTCCTTCGTAGAGAGCAATTTCAGAATGTAAGAATTGTGCGGCTTCTGCTGAATCTTTCACCTTAACTGCACTTCGTTCCAACATTTCTGATTCAAAATCCGTTAAGACACTTTTTCTGATTCCAACTTCTCTCCATTGTGTTAAAGGTCTGCATCCTTTTGAGATTCCACGTGCCAAAGACAATGCATCCAATAAAGCTTGATTTGCACCTTGTCCTTTGAATGGACTCATAGGATGCGCTGCATCACCTATAAGGGTTACTTTACCGCACTTATCTAATAATTCTTGCGTTAGTAGATCTCGGTCATAAACAGGATAGCCCGAAACTTGCGCTTCGTTTGTGGCTACTAAAATTTGAGGAATAGGTTCGTGCCATTGTGTTCTTTTACAAGCTTCTTCCTTCAATGCTTTCGGACCTTTAGAACTTAATTCTTTAGCATCCTCTTCTGACATAGGGAAGCTTAATTGCCACATCACCGAGTCTGATGCGTAGGGCATAATATAGATACGTTCATTGCCATTTGCCGTTTGAAATACAGT
>CALPSU020000141.1 GCA_943326315.2 Chryseobacterium gleum | reverse complement strand
TCTGAATTAGAACCTGTAATATAGATTGCTATATCTCTTGTATAATCTTGTGATAAGGAATTAATTATTTTCTCCCATTGATCTATTCGTTGAACTTCATCTATGAATAAATGTAGTTTACCTTTTATTTTATATTCATCAAAATAGGTGTCTATTAAATTAGCTAAATCTTTATGAGTTGAAATAAATTCAAAGTTGGTATATTCCATATTGATATACAACGTATTTCTAGCTTCTACTCCAGATTTTATTAAATGATCAATGTATTGTCTTAAAATAAAACTTTTACCTACCCTTCTTTGTCCGACTAAAACTTTAATCAAAGAGCTTTGTTCAAATGAGATTAATTTTTTAAGATAATTGGATCGTAAAAAACCTAATTTTGGAGCTCCATCCCAAAAATTATAACGTGCTATACTTTGAATATTATCAATCATATCTCAAATTTTTATAAGATCTACCTTACTATTCTGTAAAAATAGCAATTTTATAAGATAGAACTTACTATTTTGTAAAAAATACATTTTTATAAGGTACATCTTACTATTTTACATAAAATGTAATTTTATAAGGTACAGCTTATAAAAATGTAAAATAAATTTTACATCTAAAAATGAAATATTATAAATATTTACCTATATTTGATACTATCAAATGATTTTATAAATGATAAATAATTACAAAATAAATTCTAAAATTTTAAATTTAATTACTTCAATATCAATAAAAATTGGAGAAATTAAAGCAAATTATTTAGAACACCAATCAAATTCATTTTTGAAAGAAAATAGACTAAATAGTATCTTTAATACATTATTATTAGATGGAAATAAATTACCTTTAAAAAAGGTAGAAGGAATATTAAATAATAAAATAATTGTCGGTGTTGAAAAGGAAGTTAAAGAAGTTGTAAATGTTTCCAATATATATGAAAAATTATCAAAAATTAAATTTAGCACTGATAAATCATTTTTAACAATTCATTCAGAATTAACGGCTGGAACCTCAGTAAATTCTGAAAAATATAGAAATCAAGACAAAACTATAACTACTAAAATGAATGAATTATTTGAATATCTAAAAAATTCAGATGATTTAACGTTCATAAAAAGTTGTGTTGTTCACTATCAAATTCAAACTATTAAGCCATTTGAGGATGGAAATGGAAGAATGGCTCGTTTATGGCAGCGGTTGGTTTTAAATGCAGAATATCCTGTTTTTGAATTTTTATCTTTTGAGAATGTAATTGCAAACTCTCAAAAAGAATATAAAGCTTTACTTTCAAAGAAAGATCTTACTTTATTCATTGAATATCAATTAGGTGTGATAGATACTTCTCTTCAACAATTACTAAATTATAACACTCGTATTTTAAGAGACACGGATAGAATTGATTATTTCTCTACGATATGTAAAACCGAATTTTCCAGAAAAGATTATATGAATATTTTTAAAGATTTATCATCTGCTTCTGCAAGTAGAGATTTGAGAAAAGGAGTTGAAATAGGTAAATTCAGTGTAATTGGAGATAAGAATAAAGCAAAATATAAGGTTACAAAATATAATTATTTGAAACTCTCCTAAATATCATTCAAAAATGGATGTTAACTCAAAAAGATTGCCACTTAATATTGCCACTTATTGGTGAAATTATTGAAGGGATTAATTCCAAATTTTAGATGATATTTTGGACCGAAGGAATTATTTTCACTCGTAACAAAGTAAAAACCGAGTTTCATAATTTCTTTCATAATTCTAATCTTTTTTTCAACACCAAAGTAAAATTCAGCTTGAACAAAATTAGATGCCGGAACCATTAAAAAACTTCCCCCAATTGATTCTTCTAATTTTAATCTATTTATACCCCATATTTTATTTAGAAAAAATCCATTGAAATGATGTATCGCGTTTAATTGAATATATGCATTTGGTGTTCGCATTGAAGTATCTAACAATTGAAGTGTATTTGTTGGGTCAGAAAACCAACTAATATCAGATGGCCTAAAATATTTATATTCAATTTCTCTAAGTTCCTTTTTTTGTAAATAAGTCCCTGCAATGAAAGTCAATCTAGCTGTCCCAAAAGATTTAAAATTAATATCATCAAGAATTTTTAATTCAACAAAATCAAAATTAGAATTAGATTGAAAAATATTTGGGATACCCTTTTTATAGGTTAAATTAAGCGTTGGCCAAGGTGATCCATACACGATTTTTTTACCTTTTTTAATCATGTATTTAGACTTAATATGGTATTCAAATTCAAAAGTGCTAAACAGAATTCGATAACGTTCAAAATAAAAAGTTTGGTTTGGATTTAGGGTGTCAAAATTATTAATCCATCCTGGATATTGCATTTTATCTATAGATCTTCTATCGGAATATAAAAGTGATGATTTAAAAAATAATCCATTAAGTAACTCTCTCGAAAAATTTAATTCTATTTTTTGATTTCTAATTTTATTTTTTGGAATAAAAAGATTCATCACATTTTGTGTACCACTAACATTGTCATAAACGTCACCAACTTGAAAGCCAATTTTTGAAAAGTTTAATGGATTATACATAAAAGATCCTTCGAAAGAACCTTTTACATCCTTATTCAAAAATCCATAATCAATCATAGGATTGACATAAATTATTTTTTGATTTTTAAATTCTTTCTGATATCCTAATCCAAAACGATACCTAAATCCACCTACACCAAAAGGAATAATTTGAGCAATTATAGGTAAAAAATCTATTTGATACTTTTTAAAAGAATTAACATGTGAAACACCTTGAAAAAAAACATTTAAAAACCCAATTTTATTTCGAATGCTATCGTTTTTTCTTAAATATTCATCCGTTTCATGGTAACGAATAATACTGTCTTGTTCATGAATAAATGTTTTTTCAAAATCTTTTAAAGTGAATGGTCGCTTTTGATTCCAATACGTTGAATCTTTGTCAAAAGCATCCTTTGTAAAAGTTGCAGTCTCTAACCAATATTTTGATTTATTATCTTCTAAATCAAAAGAATAATCAGAATGTATCACACGAATCATCCCGTTAATAAGTGTCTTTTCTTCTTTGATTGTATAGACAAACTCTCTTCTTACTGGTACCAATCTCTCTCCATTTTTCTTATAATCCGTAATAATTCTTATGTCTTTAAAAAACAATAAAGCTCCTGGATTAATTGCTAAATCATACGAAATTACTTCCCAACTATTATCTTTTATAAATATACTTCCTTCAAATAAAGCTTCGTAAGAAAATTTCGGCTTCAATTTGATTTCATAAATCATTTGATTTAGCGAGTCAAAAAAAGTTTTCTCAAGGTAAAAATTATAATATATAAACGCGTTGTAAGCTAAGGGTGAAACCAAAGGGTTTTCAGTTAATTTTGGTGAATATATGGAATTATCAAAAATAGAAAAATGTGCATCTTTTATTCCATTAATAAACAAATATGGATTTGAATTTACACGTGAAGTTGGAGCTAAACTAATATTTTCGCCCAAAGCTCCTTGATTATCATAGGCAACATTACTAAAATTAGATTGTTTACTAGGATCTGAAAAATCATTAAATGCATAAAACTCGTCTTTAAAATTATTTGTCTTTTTATATGAAGTCTTCGCTCTCCATTCAATGATATTTAATTTTTCTTTTCCAATTACTAATTCTTTAAATAAACTATCCCTTTTTTCTTTTTCTAATGTAGAAAAGCAATACGTATCGCAAGAATATTCAGAAAGTAAATTTTGAAAAAATTCTCTTTTATCGATAACTTGCTTCATTATTTCTTTGCCTTTTTCTTTTGCTGAAGTTGGTATAACAATAATCTCTGCAATTTCATTAGGTATTTCTGTAAGCGTAATATTATGGATAGTGGTTTTATTTATTATCTCAATGGTGTCGATAAAACTTTCATATCCTGTTTGAGAATATCTAAGAATTATTATCCCTTTTTTGACTTCCAATTGATAATTTCCTCCTGCATTTGAAACTGTTCCATATCCAGTATTTTCAATTCTAACTGTTGTAAAAGGGATTTCTATTCCTTGACTATCTGTAATTTTTCCAGTTAATACTTGAGAAAAAGTTTTAGATGTAATACAAATGATAATAAAAACTAAAAATTTATTCATATTAAAAAATTGAAGTTTTCAATAATCCCACTTATCCGTTGAACTATTAAATGGATTGAAACCTAATTTAAACAATACCATATTTTTTAAATGCCCTTTGTCTTTTGAGACAGCATAAAGTCCAAATTTAAAAATTTCTTTTCGAATTCTAAACCTTCGTTCAACACCTATAAAAAACTCTACTTGGAAGAAATCAGAGTTTGGAATCGATAATATACTACCACCGATTGCCTCTTCTAATTTAAGTTTATTTATTAGGAAAATTTTATTCAGAAAAAACCCTTTGAAATGATGGATAACATTAAATTGCAGGTATGCATTGGAGGTATTTATTGCTGTATCCAAAAACTGTAAACTCGTGGTTGGATTTGAAAAATACAAAAGATCAGAAGGTCTAAAATATTTATTTTCAATTAATTGAATACTATTTTTTTGAAGATACAGTCCAGACAAAAAACTTAATTGTATAGCGCCTAGTGAGTTTAAATTTATATTATCTTGTACTTTAAATTCTACTAAATCAAAATTAGATTTTGAATGAAATACATCTGGAATTCCTTTTGTGTAATTCAAATATAACGTCGGCCAACGAGAATCATAAACAATTTTCTGCTTGTTCTTGAACACATATTTTTGCTGAAAATGGTATTCAAAATCAAATGAAAGAAGGAAAACTTTATAGCGTTTAAAACTTTGAGGCTTTTTAATTGGACCAAAAAGTTGCATCCAATCCGGATATTTAATATTATCGATAGATTGTCGATTAGAAAATAGTAGAGAAGATTTCACATATAATCCGTTCACTAATTCACGTGAATAATTCAATTCAACTTTCTGATTTCTAACCCTATTGGTTGGAACATATAGATTTATTAAATTTTGAGTATTGTTTACATATTCATATAATTCACCTACTTGAATTCCAATTTTGGAAAAGTTTTCACGATTAAATAAAAAAGATGTTTCAAAAGAACCTTTTAAATCTGTATTATAAAACCCATAATCGATTAGAGGCTTCAAAAATATTTTTTTCCCATTTTTAAACTCCTTTTGAATATTGCAATAGAAATTATACCTAAATCCACCAACTCCAAAAGGAATTAATTGTGTTGATAAAGGATTTGTAGAAAATTCAAATTTTTTGAATGCATTAACATGAGATAATCCAAAAAATAAAGCAGAAAAAAGACTTACTTGATTTCTAACACTATCATTTTTTCTTAAATATTCATCTGTTTTATGATAACTTATAACACTATCTTGATCGTGAATAAAATCTTTTTCATAATCTTTTAAAATATATGGTCTTTTTTCATTCCAATAAATTGCTCCTTTATCAAAAGCATTTTTATCGTAAACTCCAGTTTCTAGCCAATATTTTTGGGATTCTTCTGTTTTAGTGAAGGAATATTCTTTTTGATAAATTCGAATCATTCCGTTCAAAGTTGAAGCTCCTTCTTTTATTATATAATTAAATTCTCTTCGAACTGGAACTAATCGTTCGCCCATTTTTTCATAATTGCAGATGATTCTAATTTCTTTAAAAAATAGTAATACTTCGGGATTGATTCCTAAATTGTAAGATACAACTTCCCAACTCTTGTCTCTGATAAAGATAACCCCATTGAAAAGTGCTTCAAAATCATATTTTGGATTTACTTCAATTTCATAAATCAATTGATCTAAGGAATCTTTGAAGGAAGATTTTAAAGAAAAATCATAAAATAACAAAGAATTATAAGCTAACGGAGAAACAAGTGGGTTTTGAGTCAATTTTGAAGATACGATTGTATTATCAAAAATCGAAAAATGGATATCTTTAATTCCATTTACAAATAAATATGGACTAGAATTTATTCCACCTTTAGGCATTTGACTTACATTATTGTCACCTATATTTAAGTTTAGTGCTGCTGCTGAATAATTATAACTTTGTATATTAAGATCATTGCTGAAATCATTTACTGCATAAAACTCATCTCTAAAATTAGCGTGACTTTTAAACGCAGTTTTTGCTTTCCACTCAATAATTTTTAATTTATTTTTACCTATTATTCTTTCTTTAGAAATACTATCCTTATTTTCTTTTTTAAGTGAAGTAAAACAATATGTGTCGCATGAATACTCAGAAAGAAAATCTTGAAAGTAGTTTCTTTTATCTATAGCATTTTTCATGATTTCTTCCCCACTTATCTTATTTTGTATTTTGGAAAGAAATGTAGCTTTTAAATTAATATTTTTAGTTGTTAAAGATTCAGTTATATTAACTGTGTCTATAACATTTTCATATCCATTCGCTGAAAAAATTAAGATATTTATACCTTTTTTAATCTCTAATTGATAGTTTCCAGTTGAATTTGAAACTGTCTCATAAGCCGTTCTATCAATTCTAACAGTAACAAATGAGATTGCATTTCCCTGATCATTAAGGATCTTACCTTTAATTGCTTGAGAGTATGATATCGTGGCAGAGTAAATAAATAGTATGACCAAAAAAATTTTCATGT